>NZ_JAWDHA010000015.1:0-75992 GCF_034190895.1 Virgibacillus sp. M23
GTTTGGGTGTGATTACTTTAACTTTACCAGAAGGTATCCCTTTTGCGTACATAAATCTCAAAAAAAGTGGTACTTACCAAATTATTGGCGAGTACCACTTTTTATTTTACTGGGTTTTGTCCCAGCCCCGTTTTTGTGTTTCTTATTTACTTTTGTCCAGATTCTTTTTAATGACTAGATTAAATTTATGCGGAATAATGTCTCTTTACGACCTCAGCACAACGTGAACATAAAGCAGGGTGTTCACTATCTTCACCTACTGTTGTAGCAGAAATCCAGCATCGTTCACATTTTTCTCCAGCGTGTTTATCAACTGCAACATGAACATACGAATAAGGCTTAGTTTCTGACGTATCATCACTTACCTCAGCCTCTGAAACAATTAAATATTGATGTAGCTGCTCAATAGACTGTAATACATCTTTCGTTTGCTCATCTTTCGGTACTAACTTTATTTTTGCTTCAAGTGACTTACCAATTATTTTCTCATTTCTAGCTTCTTCTAATGCCTTTAACACATCATCACGAACACGCATGAAGTGATCCCATTTTTCTACAGCAAATTTTGTTATTTCTCTCGACTCAGGAATGTCTGTTAATTGAACACTATCACTTTCTACTCCTGGAATATACTCCCACACTTCTTCAGCTGTATGCGGAATAATCGGTGTTAATAGTTTAACTAGAGACGTTAGAATTTCATAATAGCCTGTTTGAATACTACGTCTTCTATGATTATCCTTTGCTTCAATATATAAAATATCTTTAGCAAAATCCAAATAGAAGGAGCTCAAATCAACTGCACAGAAATTATGAATTTGATGGAATATTGGTGAAAACTCATAGCTTTCATAGCTTACACGCACATCGTTTATTAATCGTTGAAGACGATAGAGCATATATTTGTCGACATCTTCCAATTCTGTATCAGCAACTCGATCTGTTTTCGGATCAAAATCAGCAAGATTAGCAAGCATAAAACGGAATGTGTTACGGATTTTACGATACGCTTCAGAAACCTGTTTTAAGATATCATTTGAAATACGAACATCAGCTTGATAATCTACTGAAGATACCCATAAACGAAGAATATCCGACCCTAGCTGCTTCTGTACTTTCCCAGGTTGAATTACATTGCCCAGCGATTTACTCATCTTTCTACCGTCACCATCAAGTGCAAACCCATGGCTAATAACAGTTTTATAAGGAGCTTTTCCAGTAACAGCTACTGATGTGGATAAGGATGAATTAAACCACCCTCGGTATTGGTCGCTACCTTCTAAATAAATATCTGCTGGACGATAATGATCTTCTCTGCCAAGTAATACCGCTTCATGTGAAGATCCAGAATCAAACCATACATCCATAATATCCGTTTCTTTGGTAAACATATTGTTTGGGCTGTGCTCCGAGGTAAAGCCTTTAGGTAGTAAATCATTTGCTTTCCACTCGAACCAAATATTAGATCCATGCTCCTTAAATAAATCAGACACATGACTAATTGTTTCATCTGTAATGATTGGTGTTTTATCCTCTGCATAAAATACTGGGATTGGCACACCCCATGTTCGCTGACGTGAAATACACCAATCTTCCCTATCTCGCACCAT
Organism: Virgibacillus sp. M23; assembly: GCF_034190895.1. Classification (NCBI taxonomy): domain Bacteria; kingdom Bacillati; phylum Bacillota; class Bacilli; order Caryophanales; family Bacillaceae; genus Virgibacillus; species Virgibacillus sp. M23. Next base: position 1,611 of record NZ_JAWDHA010000015.1, read on the forward strand.
ATTATATAATCTTGTTTCTCCCCATTGTGGATACCAATTGATAGCTTTGATTTCATCTAATATCGTATGACGAAAGTCCTTAATCGAAGCAAACCACTGTGACGTTGCACGGAATATCGTTGGTTTCTTCGTACGCCAATCATGTGGATAGGAATGCGTTATAAATGCGAGCTTTAACAATGCACCGGCTTCGTCTAATTTTTCTGTAATTACTTTATTTGCTTTATCATAAAACAGACCTTCAAAGCCAGGAGCTTCATCGGTAAATACACCTTTTTCATCTACTGGGCAAAGTGCATCCATACCGTAACTTCTAGCTACGTAAAAGTCATCTTCACCATGTCCAGGTGCTGTATGAACACAACCTGTACCAGCTTCTGTTGTTACATGTTCTCCAAGCATTACTAATGATTCACGATCATAGAAAGGGTGTTTAGCGACAACCTTATCCGCTTCTTCTCCTTTAAAGGTTTGAATTACTTCTGGATTGTTCCATTCTAACGCCTCTGTCACTGCTTCTAAAAGAGCGTGAGCAATGACAAACTTATCATCATTTACTGCAACTACAGCATATTCTAATTCAGGGTGGATACTTATTCCAAGATTAGCTGGGATCGTCCAAGGTGTTGTCGTCCAGATAATAAATTTGACGTCAGATTCCAATAAGCCTCTACCATCCGTTACTTCAAATGAAACGTAGATGGAAGGAGATCGTTTATCATGGTATTCAATTTCGGCTTCGGCCAAAGCGGATTCTGAAGAAGGAGACCAATACACTGGCTTTAATCCTTTATATATATAGCCTTTCTTCGCCATTTCTCCAAATACTTTTATTTGCGCGGCCTCATAATCCTTTGTCAACGTAATATATGGATTGTCCCAATCGGCACGTACACCTAGCTTTTTAAATTGCTCCCGCTGGTTATCTACTTGTCCAAGTGCGTATTCAGCACAAAGTTTTCGAAATTCAGCAATACTTAATTCTTTACGTTTCACTTTCTTATTTTTTGTCAGTGCTGTTTCAATTGGTAAACCATGTGTATCCCATCCTGGAACATATGGTACATGATATCCTGTCATCGATTTATAACGAGTAATAAAATCCTTTAAAATTTTATTTAATGCGTGACCAATATGCAAATCTCCGTTTGCATATGGAGGGCCATCATGAAGAATAAATAATGGTTTCCCCTTTGTTCTTTCTAAGCTCTTTTTATATAGGTCCTTTTCCTCCCATTCTGACTGGCGAATAGGCTCTTTATTTGGTAAGTTTCCACGCATCGGAAATGCAGTTTTTGGCATTAATAATGTTTCTTTATAGTCCATTTATGCTCCTCCTTCTAAATTAAAAAATCCCCTCTATCCCAAAAGGGACGAGAAGACTCGCGGTACCACCCTTATAAATTTGACTAACTGTCAAATTCACTCGAAATTCGTAACGTGAATGATCCCGTTCATTACTAATTCATTTCATAATGAAAGCTCAAGAGTGATTTTCTAAAAGTATTACTGTGTTGGGCTCCCACCATACCCCAACTCGCTATTCAGTAACTCACCTTTATACTAGCTCTATCCTTGCTTAATTTATTCAACTAATGATTCATAGACCTCTGTGTAAGAATTATATGTAAAATAGCGACTAGCGTCAAGGCTTATGATTCATTCTCTGCTAATTCTAGGTCTTCACCTATTTCCGCATCAAATAACTGTTCCCAATCATCAGTACCTATCATGTCCAACTGAGCTTCAACCAACATTTTTAAACGTGTACGAAAGACTTTGGCCTGTTTTTTTAACTCTTCTACATCCATTGAAATACGACGAGACTTGCTTAGAGCTTCGTTAATAATGCGGTCAGCATTTTTTTCTGCCTCTTTAATTATTAATTTGGATTCTTTTGTAGCATTGCCTTTTAGCTCTTCGGCAGTTTCCTGCGCGATAAGAATTGATTTATTTAGGGTTTCTTCGATATTCGTAAAGTGACCAAGCTTCTCATTTAAGTGATCTACTTGCTCCTTTAAATCCTTTTTCTCACGTATAACCATTTCATAATCTTTAATTACCTGATCAAGAAATTCGTTTACCTCATCTTCATCATATCCGCGAAAACTTCTAGTGAATTCTTTATTATGAATATCCAATGGTGATAATGGCACAACAGCCACCTCCTATTAAAGTTGTTTCACAAAACGTACTATCCCCATCTTACACTTTTATTCGACAAAAGGTAGCTAATTCCTGCATATTTAACAAAATTATTTCAAGATTGCAGTAGTTACCTTAATTTTATCTTTTTTTGTTTTCCCCCTAATTTGTACCACTTTACTCCTTCCCTTACCTCTTAGTGATAATAGATCACCTTCCTGTAAGAGAAACTTTACATCTTCGATGACTTTAAAATTCACCTTGACATGTGACTTATTAATGTAAGATACCGCATCTTTTCTTGAAATCCGGTAGATTTCTTTAACAAGTGTATCAAGTCGTAAGGAGGAGACGGTGCAATCTGATTCCTCCCAGTTCATTTGTTTCCGTTTAAATTCTGATAACGGCATTTCTTCCAACGTTATTTTTGTTGTTTTGATGGATAATAAATTAGTCTTCACATATGAAGCTATTTCATCTGCAACGACGATTTGGATCAGGCCATTGTCCACGTAAATATCTCCAAGCTTTTTTCGTTTAATACCTAAAGATAGAAATGCGCCCATTATGTCGCTGTGTGTCACATTTACAAATTTAGATTGATAACTAGCTTGTAATAATGTTAATTGAAAATCATCAGCTTGTATTGTGTCATAAAAGGGGGCAATTACTACCCGTTTCCGCTCCACATATGGATTTCCTCCATGATAGGCTAGTTTTACTTCATCGCCTTTGGAACCAATAAGCATGTCCATGATCTGCTGTTCACGAGGGTCAAGAAAATCTGTTAACCGTTGCTGAAAGGATCGCTCCACTTGTTCCTTCCATGACATGACCTGATCAATAAAGGGCTCCTCATCTTTCCTAAAATGCTGGTAGATCTCCATTGTTTAACCCTTTAAAAAACAAACATCTGGAAGAATTGTAATAACCCCATTCTTGCTAAATACAAGACAAAAATGGCGACGATTGGTGATAGGTCGATCATGCCGATCGGAGGAATAAACTTACGAAATTGCTCTAAATACGGTTCACATACTTTTGCTAATATTTGTCCGAATGAAGATTCCCTTGCACCTGGAAACCACGACATAAAAATATATATAATTAACGCATAACTGTATATAACAAAAGCAGTATCTAATAATCGATAAAGTCCAAACATTTATTTGCTACCATCCTTTTTCATATTCATCTTCCATAAAAGCGTCTGTAATCGTACCAGACACATTGACATTATCAGGTGTACAGAGGAATGTTTGTGCACCCAGCTTTTGTATATCGCCATTTACAGCATATACTGTCCCACTTAAAAAGTCGACGATGCGTTTCGCCTGATGATTGTCCACGCGTTGTAGATTAATAACGACTGCTCGGCGATTAACGATATTGTCGGCTATTTCCTGGGCTTCATTGTATGTCCTAGGTTCACATAGTACAACTTTAGAAGTTGGATTTTGCATACTAGTAAGATTAACGACATTTTGATTTTTATCTTTCGGTTGTGGTCTAGGATCATTTTCTAGTTCATCAACATCAACATATTCATATTCATACTCATCTTCCATTGTGAAATAGTTTTTAATTTTGTTCTTTAAGCTCATTTTGTCACCTCACCCTACTAATTTTGTACCAATTCGGATATGTGTTGCACCCTCTTCAATTGCTATTTCATAATCATTACTCATGCCCATAGAAAGATACTGACAAGGCGCATGCGTATAATTTTCACGTTGTACGTTTGACCTTATATCAGCTAATCTACGGAAAATCATTCGTAGTTTTTCTTTATCATCAATGTGAGGAGCCATTGTCATCAAACCAACTACATACACGTTAGGATAGTTTGCTAAGTCCTCTATAAATGGAATAACTTGGTCTGGATCAATACCATGTTTCGATTCTTCGCCGCTTACATTTACTTGAATAAAGCAGTTCACTGGATCAGTTGCACGTTTATTTATTTCTTTCGCTAACGATAATCTATCCAGCGAATGCAAAAAATCAACTTGATTAATAATTTCTTTTACTTTCCTAGATTGCAGTGTACCAATAAAGTGCCAGGTCCCTTTGTCTTTTAAAAGATTATACTTCTCTTGGAAGCCCTCAAGTCGATTTTCACCGATATTCGTGATGCCAGCTAGTATCGTTTCCTCTGTTCGCTCTATTGTAACATATTTCGTCACACCAATTATGGTGATGTCCTCCAGATTTCGATTACGCTTCAAACATGCTTGTCTTATTTTTTGCTGTATTGCTGTTAAATTTTGTGCTACATCCATTATTTCCAATTCTCCTCCCTCGTATAATCATGATGAAAAGCCAATAAAGCCTAACATTCTACCAGTTCTCCCATGATCTCTGCGGTGTGAGAAAAATAAGTCATTCTCTCGAAACGTGCAATAATTTGTTACATCTATATTATTACGTAATACCCCAGCTTGTAAAAGAATATCTATATTTAATTGTTTTAAATCAAGTAAATATCGATTTATACCAGTTGGTAGAACTGAACTTTGTCTATGTGATAATGGAATCCTATCGATAACCTTTTGCTCTACTTCGTAAAACTGCTTTGTTATGCAAGGGCCGATAGCCACTAACAAGTCGCTCACATTTACCCCATGATTGGCTAGGGTATTGACCATATCATCAGCTATCCCACTAACAGTACCTTTCCACCCTGCGTGTGCAATACCAATATAAGAAGTAATTGGGTCGAAGAAAAATAATGGAACACAATCTGCAAAAAATCCAGTACATAAAATCCCTGAAGTATTTGTAATTAATCCGTCTGTATCTTTAATTGCCGTATCATATTCGGTTGCACCTTTACCTTTGTCATTTTCAGTGACAGCATGTATGCGTGTTTGATGGATTTGCTCTCCACTAACCCAATTATTTAATGGAATCCTTACATGATTAGCAATTATTTCTCTATTTTTTATTACATTTTCTGTACTATCATTAACATGTAACCCACCATTTAAGGATGCGTATGGTTGCCTACTTACTCCACCATGTTTTGTGGTAAATCCAACTTTTAATTTTTCATTTCGTTTTTGCCATTTTTCGATATGTAATATGGAATCATTGTGCTTGATAAAGGGCTCTGACAATCTAACTACCTCCCACGTTCACTGCTTGTTTCATTTTACCACAAAATCTGCTGTTTTTTATTTTCTTTCCTGAATAAATGGTTCATTATATAATTTCGGCTTTTCGACATCTTTTACGAGGATAACATCCGATCCAATTCGAACAATTTGATTCCAATGGATAACAAGTTCTTCTGCCTTACCAAATAATCCACTTTTCTTATCCCTCGGAATGATTACAATTGCAAGAATTCTACCATTTGTTGTATCAATTTCTAAGTCATTGATATGTCCCAGTTTTCGACCATTGTCAATAATGATTACTTCTTTAATTTGTAGTTCAGATAATTTTATCACTTTTATTCACCTCACCCTTACTCTATATATATGCATAACTTTTGTGATCTTTCATGGAACAATAAATTTACAAGATATCTTTGCGATTAGTTATACAAGAATGCTTGCGTTGGAAGTTATAGATACTTATGACACGAACTCGTCAAAATTTGCAGGAGATTCGTTGTTTACTTCAAACAGGTTCGTAGCGACTAGAGCGAGTCAACGGAGATAAAGGAATCACTGTGAGCTTGTGAGCCGATGATGACTTAGATTAGGGTGATTCATGAAGTCGCATCGTTCCCTGGGCACTGAAGCTGGAAGCGGCTCAACACGCCCATATTTATCCAGATTGGCTAACACTTATAATTTCCTTAAATTACCAGAATAAAAAAGCTTGTAGACATTCTCTACAAGCTGAAAGTGTAGAAACACCTATAGCGTTTCTACACTCTGAGGGAACAGATCCGTAATCTTCCCTTGACTATCTTAATAGCCTTTCATTTATTCAAACATCTGTTTATTCATTTGTTTAATCGCTGCTTTTTCCAAACGAGAAACCTGCGCCTGGGAAATTCCAATTTCATCTGCAACTTCCATCTGTGTTTTTCCTTGGAAGAATCGTTTGTTTAGTATCATTTTTTCACGATCGTTTAATTGATGCATCCCCTCTTTTAAAGATAATTTATCAAGCCAGGTAGAATCCTTATCCTTATCATCACTTATTTGATCCATTACATAGATCGGATCACCGCCATCATTGTAAATTGGTTCGAATAAGGAAACCGGATCCTGTATAGCATCCAATGCAAAAACAATATCTGAATGGGGAATACCCATTTCTTCTGCAATTTCCATTGGGGTTGGTTCCTTTGATGTTTTGTTGATTAATTTTTCTCTTACTTGTAGTGCTTTATAAGCAATATCGCGTAATGATCTAGAAACTCTAATTGGATTATTATCTCGCAAGTATCTTCTGATTTCCCCAATGATCATAGGAACAGCATAGGTAGAAAACCTCACATTATGGGATAAATCAAAATTATCTATGGATTTCATTAATCCGATGCAGCCAACCTGAAACAAGTCATCAACGTATTCTCCACGATTATTAAATCGTTGAATAACACTTAAGACAAGTCGCAGATTTCCGTTAACCAGCTCCTCCCGTGCAGATAAGTCTCCATCTCCTTGTTGCATTCTCTTAAATAATTCTCGCATTTCTTCATTCTTTAGTACAGGTAGCTTCGATGTATCAACACCACATATTTCAACCTTATGTCTTGTCATCTGCGTTCAACCCTCCCAGTTGGTGATGCTGTTCATGGACAGTATCTCCGACTGAGAAGATTTTTATGCAGACACTAGCATGAAGAAATACTCATAAAAACCTTCTTTACTTACAGCGACAAGGCTAGACCATTTTATTAAATTCTTTTTTTAATCGGCGAATAATTTTTTTCTCTAATCGGGAAATATATGACTGAGAAATACCTAACATATCCGCTACATCCTTTTGTGTTTTTTCTTCTTCTCCAATTAAACCAAATCTCAGCTCCATGATTTGTTTTTCACGGGCATTTAACTGTGACAGAGCATTCTTCAATAAGCTTTTATCAACGCTGGACTCTAGATTTCTTGTAATTATATCTTCATCTGTTCCTAAAACATCAGAGAGTAGTAACTCATTTCCATCCCAATCGATATTTAGCGGTTCATCAAAGGATACCTCTGATTTAAGCTTATTATTTCTTCTTAAATACATTAAAATTTCATTTTCTATACAACGAGATGCATATGTGGCAAGTTTAATTTTTTTCTCAGGATTAAAGGTATTCACCGCTTTAATAAGTCCGATTGTTCCAATACTAATTAAATCTTCAATATTTATTCCTGTGTTTTCAAATTTACGAGCAATATAAACAACCAATCGTAAATTTCGTTCGATTAAAATGGCTCTGGCGGATTTATCTCCCTTTGGAAGTAAGACTAATAATTCCTGTTCTTCTTGCTTAGAAAGTGGTGGTGGTAAAGCTTCACTCCCACCAATATAATATATTTCATCTGATTTGAGTCCTAATTTAATTAAAATTTTGTACCACCATAAACGAAGGCGTAATTTTGTTGATCTCAAAGCAATCTCTCCTTTATGCAGAATGAATTGTCGCTAATTTTATAATTTGTGGATGTAATAAACAATGATAGCTTTCATCTTTTGTTAGATTGGAAAACTGAAGCCCTACCAATACTTTACTCGTTACAATCTTTTGTTCACCATAATAGATAACTAATGTATCTGGTCGAATCGTAAAGAGAAATGTACTATTACCTTGAACACCTTGATAAGGTACTAACTGCAAATATTTCTCCCACTCCGTTGGCAAACTATCCAAATCTAGTGATTCACTGCACTTACGAACTCGTTTCCATTCTTCTTCCGTAAACCAATTCTTCAAGAAAGGTTCGTCGCATAAGATTACCGGTTTTTTTGTAAGCGGATCGATTAATTGATTACCACTATCAATGTACCCTGTAGTAGAATAGCTCTTTCCCTTAATTTGTATAGTTACTGGGCACAATTGATCATAGCGTATTTTTTCTGCAGCATGCTTGTCCATACGGGATTTTGTAAATACCCAAACCAATGGAAACCCGATTACAACAAATAGCCAGCTTACTGGATCTCCAAAGCCGCTGTTAAAGGTCAGAAATCCATTGCTGTCTAAACCAAATGGACGCTGAAATAAATAGTGAATACCTATTAATCCACCTCCAATAGAGAAGGTAATAAAATAAAATAGCAGCAATAATTTTATCCAACGGTAAAAATTATGATAACCAAATGTAGTTAAGATAATGAAGCACGAGAACAAGAGTTTTCCTATTACACTGGTAAAAAAAGTATCAGGAAAATAGAGAGAGATAGGAACGAGTAAAGATGCAACAAATCCCCCAATTACTATGCGGATAATCCGTGTACTATCTCTTGCTAAAGCTTGTGTGAGCATTAAAAGCATGATATCTAATAAAAAATTTAATGCCCAAACAGCATCCAGATAAATAGTCACACCTTTCCTTCCTTTCACGTATTCTGTCATATGAAAGATTTTAAATTATTAACTTCATAATGATTAAAGTATATCGAAGAGAAAAGGAAAAGTCTGTCATTTCCTGTATGGTTCGTATGACTAATTTTAACGAGTTGTTGGAATGTTTGTCGGTAATTATAGCCAAGTTAAAAATTGGACTTAAATGACCTATGCATGAAATTGGTTGATCCAATTTAAAAGAAAAGAGGATATACATAATGCTTAAACTTGATAATTTGGCCAATTTTTGTGTGGTGGGTGTAATAGTGAAGAAAATCGAGAGAGGAACTGGAAAACAGAATTTATAGTAATAAAGTACCAGTGACCAGTCCAATTGTTACTCATGTTCTAAATTCATTCATAGGATGGTTCTTTTCCTTATAATGAACAAATTGACAAAGAATAAAAGCGCAATCGCTCGATTAGAAACGTAGCGACTAGAGCGAATCAACAGAGATAAAGGAATAACGGTGAACTTGCGAACTGATGATGACTTATCGTAGGGCGTTTACGCTCGACGCGGCTCAACACGCTCCTATGTATCCACATGGACTAATTTTATAATTTCTTTGACAATAAAAAAGGCCAATGCACGTAATAGTAGCATTGCCTTCTTTTTATCATTAACGATTTCGATTACGGTTTCGATTTCTTAAGAAAGTTGGAATATCTAAACCATCTTCCTCTTGTCTTGGTCTTTGCTGTTGAACAGGTTCACTCTCTCTTTCTCTACTAGGTGGTTCTTCATTTACTCTAGTAGCAGCATGCTGATGATGATTAATTACCGGTCGATGCTGTTTTGGTTGCTGCTCCATTTTCTTAGTAGATTCATCAAAGCCTGTCGCTATAACCGTGACAACAATTTCATCTTTTAAGTTTTCATTAATAACCGATCCAAAGATTACATTGACTTCATTATCGGCAGCAGAAGTAACTAAATCAGCAGCTTCTTGAACTTCATACAGACTTAAGTTAGTACCCCCAGTTATATTCATCAAGATGCCGTGCGCGCCATCTATTGAGGTTTCTAATAGTGGTGAAGAGATTGCTTTTTTAGCAGCCTCAGTAGCCCTTGTTTCACCAGTAGCTACACCAATCCCCATTAGGGCAGAGCCCTTATCAAACATAATGGTTTTAACATCGGCAAAGTCAACATTGATTAGCCCTGGTTTTGCAATTAAATCTGAAATGCCTTGTACACCCTGACGCAATACATTATCAGCTTCGCGGAAAGCTTCTAACATTGGTGTATTTTTATCTACTATCTCTAGAAGACGATCATTTGGTATAACAATTAATGTGTCCACACTACCTTTTAATGACTCAATTCCAGAAATTGCTTGCGTGGATCTTCTTCGGCCTTCAAAAGAGAATGGACGCGTTACTACTCCTACTGTAAGGGCACCAAGATCTTTTGCGATCTGTGCAATAACTGGAGCAGCACCAGTACCAGTACCTCCACCCATTCCAGCAGTTACAAATATCATATCTGCTCCTTGCAGTACTTCCTCAAGCTGTTCTTTACTTTCTTCTGCGGCTTTTTTGCCTACTTCAGGATTAGCTCCAGCACCTAATCCTCTAGTTAATTTTCCACCAATTTGTATTTTCAATTCTGCTTTTGATAGATTTAAAGCTTGAGCATCTGTATTTACAGCGATAAACTCTACACCTTCAACGCCGTGTTCGATCATACGGTTAACAGCATTATTACCGCCACCGCCAACTCCAATTACTTTTATTGTGGCTAATTCTTCCATGTTTGTATCAAACTCCAACATATCTCGTTCCTCCTAATATGCAAAATTACAAGCGTTTCTAGAAGCTAATTAATTAGAGGTCACCTTAAAGTATACAGTAAAAAATACTGCTTTTTAAGTCGATGGAAATAATTGTCTAATCAAAAAAATACTTAAACAAATTAGCTATTCCAGATTCTTTTTTATTATTTTCTTTTGCTTCATTTGATTTTGACTGTTTTTTTACTCGCTTTGGTTGTATTTCTTGTTTCTGTTCGATAACAGATGGAAACAATTCTTTTCCTTGTATTTTCGCATTACGGTAGGCAAATTGCAAGATTCCAACCCCCGCAGTAAACTGTGGTTCTCTGACACCTATATAATCTGGAATCGCTATACGAATATTGGATTGATATATATCCTCCGCAAGCTCCAGAACACCCGGCATAGCCATCGTACCTCCAGTCAGTACATATCCACCAGGTAATCTATGATAGCCCATCTTTCTAATTTCTCTTTCAGCAAACGCAAAAATTTCTTCCATTCTAGCTTCTATCATATCTGAGATTTCCAATTGATTATACGTTTGCTTTGTATTACTTCCTATTATGGAAACATCGAATACTTCTTCCTCTAAAGCATGATCATAAAAGGCATGTCCATAATTTAGTTTAACATCTTCAGCCTCCTCTGTAGACGTTCGTAACCCAATCGACAGATCCTTTGTAATATTGTCACCGCCCAATTGAACGACACTTGTTGAGACAAGATGATCACCTTCAAAAATAGATACAGTTGAGCAACCACCACCAACATCAATCAATGCGACACCCATGTTCTTTTCATCCTTTGATAAGGCGGTCGTACCAGCTGCAAGTGGTTGAAGACAAATATCAGCAACCTGGAGATTTGCTCGCTCCACACATTTTAAGATGTTATGTAAAACCGTCTTAGAGCAAGTGATAATCGTACCTTCCATTTCTAATCGTACGCCAATCATTCCTCGTGGATCATTAATCTCGTCTAACCCATCAACAATAAATTGTTTAGGTATGACATCGATAATCTCACGTTCTGGAGGAATGGACATAACTTGGGCTCCATCAATCACTCTCGTAATATCATCATCACTTATCTCACGGTTTTCACTTTGAACCGCTACTACTCCGTGACAAGGTTGTAATTGAATGTGATTTCCATTCACGCCGACTACAACACTATCAATTTGCATGCCTACCATACGTTCTGCTTGTTCAACAGCATTTCTAATGGACTGGACTGTCTGATCAATGTCTATAATAGCACCTTTCTTCATGCCATTTGATTTAGCAGAACCAACTCCAATGATGTTTAATGAATCGTTTAAAACCTCACCTATTATAACTTTGATTTTTGATGTACCTATATCAAGACTTACTAATACTTCACTGTTGTTCAAGTAAGGCACCCCCCAGTTCAGAAGCTGCATAACTAAGCAAACTTCTTATACCAAATTCTGTAATTATCCTAATAATGTAATAGTTTAAAACATTTCCTAAAAATAAAATATATATAGGTTATTCCACATAAAATATAGGATTCCTTTTATTTTTCGGTAATTTTTTTAAAAAAATTAAGCAGATTTTACAATTAATACAATGTGATCATTAATTATTTAGGAAAAAGAAACCATACCTCTTATATTAAACTATTTCGTAAAGAGAGCTGGAATTATGACTTTCATAAGAAATTAAATTCTTTTACTCACGATTTTCAGATGTTGCCTCCTGATTTATAGTATCTTCTACTGATTCTTCAGATTCAGTGGTTTCATCTTGCTGGCTCTCTTCTTTTTCATTAAAAGACTCAAAATAGGCTCCTACTCCAATATGAACAATTCCTTCACTGTCTGCATCCAATTGAGCAACAATAGATGGGTATACTTCCATTCTAGCTGCAAAATCCCGAATCGTTGCATCAACCGTTAATCCATCATTCATATATAGGCGAATTTTGTTTTTATTATCATCCGTTGGAGCCCAATGAATCTCAGAAATTAACTTCAATATACTTTTGGGAAGTTTTTCTAGTTCTGCTGTCATCCTATGTATATATTCTTTTTCGGTAAAATTGGATATTAATGGAGCATCTCCAGTAAAGGTATGCTGTTCCAAACTATTGAGCACAGTACCGTTCCCTAGAATTGGATAATATTTTGTTTCCTTTTGTACATAACCAACACGCTCATATTCTTCCACTTGAATAGTGATTGTCCACGGTAATTTTCTATCTACACTTGCGGATGAAATAATCGGATTATTCTCTACTGCTTTCACACTCGCTGATTTATCAATTGTCCATATATTCATATCTTCCGCTAAATTACTTATGCTTATTACTTCTTTATCCGATAAAAAGGTATTTCCTTCTACCTCGATATATCGGATATGACTTAATGAAGATTGCAGATAGACGATAATAGAAATTAATAAGAAAAAAATAGAAAGATAAAATATTAACCGTCGATTTGCCTTTTTTTTCCTAGCCTGCTTCAATTTCGGTATCCTATCTTCTATTGAAACAACTTTCTTTTTTGCCATCTCCATTTCTTCCTTTATCATAAATTAACAATAGAAATGGCAAATAAATACCATTTCCTTATGTTAATTTAAAGTATATCACATTATCCCTTTAAAGTTGTAGTGTACATAGATGGAAAATAAAGTTTTTAAGCTCTTTGCAATATCTCTGCAAACTATGGTTTTATAGTAAGTAATTTTAGATTTTCGTATATCTACTAATATTTAGCAAAATACCTACAGAACATAGTATTAATGTTAATGATGATCCTCCATAGCTTAAAAAAGGCAAGGTAATTCCAGTTACAGGAATTAAACCAATAACGACACTAATATTTATCATTGCTTGAATCGCAAGCATGGAAACTATCCCAAGTGCTAAGAAACGAGAGAATAGATCAGGTGCCTCCAGGGATACTTTTATCCCACGCCATAGTAAGAGTAGAAACAGCAATAAAACGATAGTACCTCCAATAAAGCCAAGCTCTTCTCCTAAAATAGCAAAGATAAAATCAGTTTGTGGTTCAGGTAAATAAAAATACTTCTGTAGACTATTCCCAAATCCTAACCCCATTAAACCTCCTGGACCAATTGCATATAGTGATTGTATAATTTGGAATCCATCGCCAAGTGGGTCTTCCCACGGATTTAAGAATGCAGTAATTCTACTAATACGATACGGTGCAGATGCAATCAGACCTACAAAGCCTATCAGCCCAAGTAGAGCTAGTCCAAAAAAATGTGAAAGTCTAGCACCAGCAGCAAATACTAAAATCATACACGTTAATACTAATACCATACCAGTACCTAAATCTGGTTGAAGCATAATTAAGCCAAACGCAGTAAATATCAGCATAATGGATGGAAGAAAACCTTGCTTCAATGAGGTAATATACTTCTGCTTCGTTGCTAAAAATGCAGATAGAAAAATAATTAAACCTAACTTCATAAATTCCGATGGTTGAATACTGAATGCCCCTATTCCAATCCAGCTTTGTGCTCCTCCACGTACCATTCCAATTCCTGGTATTAATACTAAAAATAAAAGTATGAAGCAAGCTAACAAAATCACTCTCGCGTATTTTTTCCACGTACTATAGGGAATTTTCATCACAAAAAGCATTGCTGCTACGCCGACGCCAGCAAATAATACTTGTCTTTTTACATAATACCACGCATCACCAAATTTATATTCTGCCCAAACATAGGAGGAGCTGTAGACCATAATGACTCCAATAAGTAACAAACTTATGATAACGCCCAATAAGATATAATCGGGTGAAGTATGTGATCTCGCTTTATTCTGGAACAAAAATAACACCCCTCTTTAGATTGAAATCGGGGTGTTGTTTAAAGCTATTTACTTCACGATGTTTTTTCTACTCGGTTCAAAAAGAAGGTGAGACATACTTCTTGAACAAGTTCTTTAAACAAGCCCCTATACTATCGTATGCACGGCTTGTATAAACATGTCTCCTCTTTCTTCAAACGTCGCATATTGGTCCCAACTTGCACAAGCTGGAGAAAGCAGAATGGTGTCACCTTCTTCTGAAAAATCAAAAGCAGTTTGTACCGCTGTTTCCACATTATCTGTTAATTTTATCTGGGGAACGCCTGCATGTTCGCCAACTGCCTTCAATTTTTCTGCAGTTTCTCCAAATAACACCATCGCTTTAACATGTTCTAAGTAAGGGATTAGTTCACTAAATTCATTCCCTCGATCTAACCCACCAGCCAACAAGATTACCGGTTTTTCAAAAGCTGATAACGCCTTTTGTGTTGCCAGAATATTCGTTGCCTTTGAATCATTATAAAACATCCTACCAAGATGTTTTCCGACAAATTGTAAACGGTGCTTTACCCCTGTAAAAGCAGATAGGGCAGTTTGAATCCCGTGATTCGTAGCACCGCTAAGCTTAGCAGCAGCTATTGAGGCAAGTATGTTCTCATAATTATGCTCTCCCATTAAGGCGATATTTGATCGATCCATAATCTTTTCATCTCTAAAATAAATCGATGTTTCATCCATCCAAGCACCATCTTCTAAACGCTCCTTAACAGAAAAAGGAACTTTATGAGCTTTGCTGTTTTCTACTGCATCAATCAAGCTACGATCGTTGGCATTATAGACGAGAAAATCTTCTTCCGTTTGATTCTTAAAGATATTAAATTTTGCCTGTTTATAATTATCAAGTGTTTTATGATAATCTAAATGCGCCTCGAAAATATTTAATAAAACTGCAATCCTAGGCTTGAATTTATCTATCCCCATTAACTGAAAAGAAGATAGTTCTAAAACTAAATTCTCGTTATTATCTATTGTTTGTGCTACTTCAGTTGCAACTATTCCAATATTTCCAGCTATCTTAACAGGTTGGTCACTCTGTGTAAGCATTTGAGCAGTCATCGTGGTTGTCGTTGTTTTACCATTTGAACCTGTGATACCAATGATTGTTGCATCTGTTAACTGCGCAGCTATTTCTATTTCAGTAATAATTGGAATTTCTTTTTTTATAGCCTCGGCAACAATTGGATTCTCATAGGAAATTCCTGGGTTTTTTACGATTATGTCGATATCATTTAACACAGAAAGAGGATGGGAACCAACAATTATCTCTGCACCCATCTCCCTTAATCGAATTACCTCTTCATCTGAAGCAGTTGCTTTTTTATCGTTTATACGTACCTTTTTCCCATCTTTCATTAATACCTCAGCAGCAGCTGTACCACTCTTAGCTAAACCTAATACAAGTACATGTGAATAGGGAAAATCATTTAGCTTTCTCAATTTATGCCCACCTCAATGTATATACCTAAAGCTGCAAAAATTAAGCCTACTAACCAGAAGGTTGTTACGACACGCCATTCAGACCAACCTAATAATTCATAATGATGATGTAGTGGGCTCATTTTAAACACCCTTTTTCCAGTTGTTTTAAAAGATATAACCTGAATAATGACAGATAACGTTTCAATAACAAAAACTCCACCGATAATAACTAAAATAATCTCTAATTTAGTTAAAATGGCAATAGCAGCGATGGCTCCACCTAACGCTAATGAGCCTGTGTCACCCATAAATACCTTAGCAGGATGTGCATTAAATACAAGGAAACCAAGCAGTGCACCAACTACAGCTAATGAAAAAATAGTGACTTCATTTTGTGGAATTCCATACCAAGCTAGAATTCCGAATGCACCAAATGCAATAGCAGCGGTACCTGCAAGTAATCCATCCAAGCCATCTGTAAGATTAACGGCGTTAGAAGCACCAACAAGCATAAAAATAATTAAAAGTGCATAACCCCAGCCCAATTCCCATTGAATAGATGTACCTGGAATTGAAATGTAGGTCGGAAAGCCTTGATCTCTCAATATAAAATATACAACAAGTGCAATAATCAGCTGACCAAACATCTTTTGTTTTGAAGTCAAACCAAGGTTCCTCTTCATTGCGACTTTAATAAAATCATCTAAGAATCCTAATAATCCGTACCCTACTAACACAAAAATGAGTAACCAAAGTTCATAGCCAATGCCATCTGAATTTGTTTTCAAGGCCATAATTATTGATGTGATTATAACACTTAGAACAATCATTAATCCACCCATTGTAGGCGTACCTGTTTTCTTTTTATGTGATTTTGGCCCTTCTTCTCTTATGCTTTGTCCAAACTTTAATCGTCTTAAAAATGGAATAATAATAGGAGACATAAGGACGGTGATTAAAAATGCTATAGCAATCGTTATGACTAATACGAATATATTCATTGTTTCTCCTCCTTGTTAGAAACCGTCCATCTATTGTAAATAACTAACTTCTTTTATCATTAATTCAAATTTCAATCCTCTAGATGCTTTAAACAAAATTACAGTGTCTTTATTCAAATAAGGTTGAAGTGCCTCAATGAGCGCTTGTTTATCCCTAAAATGCGTTGAGGGAATTAGAGAATGTTTTTCTTTCATTGCTTTAGTAATGTATTTAGCATCCTCGCCAAATGTGAAAACTTCTGTCACAGGTTCTGATATAACTTCAGCTACAGACCGATGTAACATTTCTGAATGATTTCCTAATTCTAGTATATCACCTAGTACTAGTACTTTATCCTTAAAATCATGTAATTGTTTTACAACTTTTATTGCAGCCTTCATCGATGTCGCAGAAGCATTATAGGCATCATTAATAATGGCTACACCATTATTACCTGTTAGCCATTCAAATCGCATTCCTGTCTTTTCCATTTGCAAAAATGATTGCTGTATTAATGCGCCGCTAATATTTAACAATTCTCCAAGTGCTATTGCAAATGTTGCATTTTTAGCATGATGCTCTCCTAAAAAAGGTATGCTATATTCCTCATCTTTACCTAGCTGAAAAAGTGTCTGTGCATGTTTTAACTCGACCGATATGATTCGTTTATCGTTCGTATGATTAAATCCACATGTACGAACATTAGCTTTTTTATGCATATGATAAAGCAATTCCTCATCACCATCGATAATTAAATAACCATCTGACTTTAGTCCGGAAGTGATCTCAAGTTTAGCTTTGGCAATACCTTCGCGTGAACCTAAATATTCAATATGTGATTCGCCAATATTGGTAATTATGGCATAATCTGGCCTTGCAATTTCGGATAATTGTTCAATTTCTCCAAAGTTGCTCATTCCCATTTCTAAAACCAATGCTTCCGTATCAATCGGCATAGATAAAATAGTTAATGGTAATCCGATATGGTTATTATAATTTCCATCTGTATAATGTGTTCGATATACAGCTTTCAGCATAGCTGCCACGATATCTTTCGTAGAAGTCTTACCATTTGAACCTGTAATACCTACTACGATTGGATCAATCTTTTTCCGATAATGAAAAGCCATTTCCTGTAAGGCAGTAATCGTATTGTCAACAAAGAAAATCGGAAGGTCATCGGGAACCTGCTGTGGTAGAGCCTTCGCCTGATCCCAAAATACAGCAATTGCTCCATTATGAATTGCCTGTTCCACATAAGCATGACCATCAAAGTTCTCCCCAATAATCGGAATAAACAAGGAATTTGGCTTTTGCTGCCTACTGTCTGTATGAACATGTTCTATTGATTTTCCGTGGATATCCCCCGTAAAGTCTGGAAAAAATCCCGAAAGCCAATTTAAACTAAACATAATCTCTACTCCTTAGCTAAAATAGCTTGGCGAGCTATTTCTCGATCATCAAAATCATATTTAACATTGCCGATTTGTTGATATGTTTCATGCCCTTTACCTGCTATTAGAATAACATCACCAGCTTTAGCATGTTCTACAGCATACTGTATTGCCAATCTTCGATCTACGATAACTTGATAATCTTCGTTAGCATGCAAACCATTTGTCATATCATCCAAAATTTCTTGGGGATCCTCCGTTCTCGGATTATCAGATGTGAAAATAGCATGATCTGCATATTTTAATGCAATTTCCGCCATAAGTGGCCGCTTCGTACGATCACGATCACCACCACAGCCTACTACTACAAACACACGATTTTCTGCAAATTCTTTCACCGTCTGTAAAACATTATCTAATGAATCCGGTGTATGTGCATAGTCAACAATAACTGCAAAGGACTGCCCTTCATTCACAGGTTCAAATCGACCATTTACACCCTCCATTTTTTCTAAAGCCGTTTTAATGTGGGCAATCGGAATATCACTCACAATTGCTACAGCACTGGCCGCCAACATATTATATACATTAAACATACCAATAAGCTTGCTTTGGATTGTTAACTCTCCAACAGGTGTCGTTAATTGGAAAGTTGTACCTGCTGCACCAAGTATAATATTACTTGCCATTACTTGAGCAGAATTTTCGATTCCGTACGTAATCACATGTTGAGCTGTACTTTCTTTTAATAGTGTACTTGACGCATCATCTTCATTAATTACGGCATATTTATCTTCACCGCTATAACTATTGCCTAGCTGCGCAAACAAGAGGCTCTTGGCTCTTAGATAGTCATCAATATCTTTATGATAATCTAAGTGATCCTGAGATAGATTTGTAAAAACCGCTATATCATAATCACAACCATAAACCCTTCCCTGCACAAGCGCATGCGAAGAAACTTCCATAATTGCTTGGTCTACATCTTGATCTAGCATCTTTTTGAACGACTTCTGAAGTAGTAACGCATCTGGAGTCGTATTGGCAACCGGATATGTTTCATTTCCTATTTTCATATGAATCGTTCCAATAACACCTGTCTTTTTCTTATATTCATTAAATATCGTTTCAAGCAGATACGTCACCGTAGTCTTACCATTTGTTCCAGTGATACCGATTAAAGGTAGCTTAACAGTAGGGTTATTATAATATTTCACACCAAGCATCGATAATGCTCTGCTTGTATTAGCGACTTTAATTATTGGTACGCTTGAATGTACTTCTTGATCGACAATAACGGCACTGGCTCCATTTTGAACCGCCTGCTCTACGTAGTCATGTCCATCAACTGTAAAGCCTTTGATGCAGACAAAAAGATTACCGGATTCTACTTTTCGCGAATCCATTTCAATACCAGTTACCTCTATATGAGCTATATCATCATTTGTTTCATAAAAAGGTATACATCCTAACAAATCAATTAATTTCATGTTTAACATCCCAATCTAAAATAATGTCCCACATATGTATTCTCGTAGATTACAATTTTTAAGAGGGTGACAGCACCCTCTTTTATTCTTTTTCCACCTAAATCATTATAGCAAATTTATCCCTGTTTAACGATTATTTTCCGATAAATAAATGCGGATTTTTGATCCTTGCTCTACTTTTGTTCCAGGACTAGGTGCTTGATCAATAATATAATCACCCTTTCCACTAGTTTCGATGGATAGGTTTGTCATGTATTCCGTTAATTCTTCTTTATCTAGTCCCACTAAGTCAGGAACTTCTACTTTCGGTTCTTCTGGCCACTGATATTCTTTGTCCAGTCCACCCTTACGAGGTTCGACTTCCATTGCCCTTAGGCTATCACCAATAATTGTACCAACAATTGGTGCTGCTACCACACCACCAAACTGGACCGTATCTTTCGGATTATCAACAGCTACATACACAACGATTTCAGGATCATCTGCTGGAGCAAAACCAATAAAGGATACCACATAGTTATTTTCCATATATCTACCATCTGGTCCAACTTTTTGTGCTGTACCTGTTTTCCCGCCAACTCGATAGCCATCAACATATGCAGGTCGTCCTGTTCCTTGTGCAACAACACTTTCTAAAGCATGACGTATCTCCTTGGAAGTCGATTCGGAAATAACTTTCTTTTTCATGGTAGGTTCCACTTTTTCGGTTGTCTTTTTTGTTTTAGGATCAATCCACTCTTCTGCAATATATGGTTCGTATAAATAGCCACCATTAACTGCAGCTGCTACCGCCATTACTTGCTGAATTGGAGTAACAGATACACCTTGTCCAAAAGCTGTAGTAGCCAATTCAACTGGTCCTACATTTTCTGGTTTAAACAGAATTCCATTCCCTTCTCCCTGCAAGTCAATTCCTGTCTTTTTACCGAATCCAAAACTATTGATATATGAAAATAGCTTCTCCTTTCCTAACATTTGACCAAGGCTTACAAAGCCAGGGTTACAAGAATTCTGGACAACTTCCAAATAACTTTGATGCCCATGACCACCGCTCTTCCAACAATGTAATTCGGTTCCTCCAACAGAGATGTCACCATCATCGTGAAAGTGATCATTTTCTAAATCTACGACTTTTTCCTCAAGAGCAGCAGCTAATGTAATAATTTTGAATGTGGAACCTGGTTCATACGTACTCCAGATCGGCAGGTTTCGATCAAACACATCGGAGTCTACTTCTTGATAATTCTCGGGATGAAAGTTTGGACGTGACGTCATACCAAGAATTCCCCCAGTTTTAGGATTTACGGCAATCGCAACTGCACCATCTGGATGATATTTGGACTCAGCTAGATCAAGTTCACGCTCCATAATAGTTTGTACTTTTGTGTTAATAGTTGTTTTGAGGTCTAGTCCATCCTTGGGAGGGCTGTATTCATCTGCTAATCTATCTAGACGTCTACCTTTCGCATCTGAGTAAAAGGAGAGACTGCCTTTATCTCCACTTAATTTATCATCATAAAATAACTCAAGACCCATTAATCCTTGATTATCAATGCCTGCAAATCCGAGCACGTGGGAAAGGTCATCTCCGTATGGATAATGTCGCTTAGAATCTTTAGATAAATAGACACCATCCATATTCAATGTTCGAATAGCGGTTTCTTGTTTTTCATCTATTTTCCTGCCATCTGGATGTATGTTCACACTCGATGCATTTCGTGTAACATATTCATAAGCCTTATCATATGAAATGTCTAGAATATTGGACAAATTCTTTGCCGTTTCCTCAGGCTTATCAACTTGCCTCGGTACAACTACAACGGATGGAGCTGTTACATTTTCAGCAAGTACTTCACCATTACTGTCCAATATATTTCCTCTTTCAGGTTCAAATTCAATATCCCTTGTCCATAATTCATTGGCTTGTCCCATTAATTTATCGCCTATTACAAATTGCACATACCCTAAACGAATATCAATAACTGTAAATATTAATAAACCAATAAGAAAAACAGCGACTATCCGTTTTTTTGTCGTCACAGCAGATACACGTTTCATACTACATCTCCTTTTTATAGACATGCTTGTATCCACTATATGAACAATAAAATTGGATTAGAACACTGTTTCTCATCGCCACAAAATTATATTACTTGTGTTATTCCCCTGTATCTTCTTGATCTGATGAAGTGTTTTCCTGCTTTTCTTGATTCGGAGGTACTAATTCAATACCTAAATAGTCTTTAGGCTTTACAGGTGTACCTTCCTTTATATTCTGAGTAACAACATAGCCATTACCAAAGGTCTCTGTTTTCAATTCCAATAGATTTGCTAACTGTAATGCATCACGTAGCGACCAGCCCACGATGTTAGGCATCTTTGGTTTTTCAGTTATTAATAAAACATGATCATTTGGTAACACTTTTTCACCTTCTCTGACATTACTAGCTACAATTTCCCCTTGACCAGCTACCGTAACTTTCAACCCATGCTTTTTAAGCTCTTTCTCCATTTTACTAGCATCTTTTCCTACTAAGGTAGGGATGCTTACTTGTTTAACCTTGTTGGTCTTCTCTTTATCAGGATTAATATTCAAATAGTGAAGCCCATTCTCCATTACATTTTTAAAAATAAAAGATACTGGTGTCGAACCTGATTCCGTTGGCTCTAACTTGGGCTGCTTAACAGATACATACATCATTAACTCCGGATCATCGATGGGTGCCATGCCTAAGAAGGAAAAAACATGATTTTCTTTACCAGATAAATATCCTCCTTCAGGATTAGGAATCTGCGCTGTCCCTGTTTTACCTCCAACTGTATAATCATCCAGTTTATACTTTTTACCCGTCCCATCTTCTCCATTTACAACAGATTTCAAAAGCTCTAAAACTTGTTCAGCTGTCGCTTTAGAAATTGGTTTGCCAACTACATTTGGTGACTTCTCTTCGATTATTTCTCCAGAATTAGCGTCAACAATTTTTTTGATCACATAAGGCTGTAGCATTTTTCCATCATTTGCAATAGCTGTTGCAGCTTTCATTTGTTGAATTGGTGTTAGCGTACTACCTTGACCGAAAGAAGTACTTAACTTCTCACGCGGCCAATTATATAAAATTTCACCAGCTACCTCATTGGGTAAATCAATTTCCGTTTTTTTATCAAATTGAAAGGCCTTTAAGTATTCTAGATATTTGTCGGTACCAATTTTTTCCCATACAAGCTTAGAAGCTGCTACATTGGATGATCGTTGGAATCCCTTATCAAATGAGATTTTCCCCCAACCGTTACCTCCATTATGGTCACGCACAGGCTTTATTTGCTCATTGGGTTGGTAGCTACCTGACATATAAGGTTCACTACCATTATATACATTCTCTTCTATCGCTGCTGCCCAAGTAAACATTTTAACCGTTGAACCCGGTTCAAACGGTGTAGAAACAACGTCATTAAACCAATTTTCTACTTTTGGATCATTCGGATTATAGCTT
The DNA here is from genome assembly GCF_034190895.1 of Virgibacillus sp. M23. NCBI lineage: Bacteria > Bacillati > Bacillota > Bacilli > Caryophanales > Bacillaceae > Virgibacillus > Virgibacillus sp. M23. The sequence goes on from NZ_JAWDHA010000015.1 coordinate 24,699, forward strand.
GGTCGATTACTCATCGCCACAATTTCACCCGTTTTAGGATTCATTACAACAGCAGAAATGCGCTCAGGCTCATACTTTTCATCTGCCTGTGTAAGTGTATCCTCCAGTAAGGTTTGAATTTTCTGTTCGATCGTTAAATAAACATCATCTCCATCCTCAGGTTCAGTAACAACTTCTTCTGGATGCAAGAGCTTTTTATTATATTGATCACGCTGATAAGATATGCGCCCATCTTTACCGCTTAATAAATCATTCATTTCATGTTCAATGCCAGCTACACCTTTGATTTCTTGTTTCGTACCAGTTTTGTCTTTCTTATCAACTTCTGTTTCTCTTGCAAACCCAATAATTTGTGAAGCAAACATTCCATTTGGATAATAGCGAATTGCTTCTTCCTTGAAATTAATTCCAGGCAAATCTAAAGCTGCAATTTCATCTTTTTTCTGCTGAGATAATTCTTTACCGTTATTTCCAAACTCAACCTGAAATTTATTTTTTTCGATGCCAGCATTTAACTGTTCAAGCACTTCACTTTCTTTCATATCTAATAAAGGAGCCAGCAATTCCGCAGTTTTCTCCGGATCTTTTACATGCTTTGGCTCCTCTAAATCTTCGGAATAGGATTCATCTACAATGGCGTATAATCTATATGTAGGTCGATCATAAGCCAGCGTCATTCCATTACTATCGTATATTTTTCCTCTTTCTGCGGGTAATGTATAAGATGATGTTCGTTGTTTATCTGCCCATTCCTCCAATGATACTCCGTTTATTTCCTTTGTGGCTTGAATGTAGAGAAACCGTCCTGACAATGTAAGAAATGCACCTACGAAAAGGATTATAAAAATGCCTGCCATGAAGTGAGTCGCTTTATTTTTCCTCATAACCATGTTCCCCTTGATTCTAATTATTCATTTTCTGAGCTTGTTTCACTTTGGTATCTTGAATTTTTAGACCATTCTTTTCAGCTATATTTATAATTCTTTCCGGCCTACTCAACTCTTTCAACTCATAGCTAAGTTGATCATTAACAGCTTGTTGTAACTTGACTTTGCTTTCTAATTGTTGTAATTCTCGATTAACCGTATCCGTTGATGAAGAAAAAGAAACCATATACAATCCTGCTACAATTATACATACCCCAATTATGGAATAAATTAATTTTTCTCCTTTTGTAATCCAACCCTGCTTCTGCACTTTAACAGGTATGGATTGCTCCTTCTTCGGTGTCTGCTGCGGTCTAATTTGTTCCCATGATCTAGCATGATTTACACTCATTATTTTCTCCACCCTTCTTCATACCTAAAATGTGGTTTCCAATCAGATATTTTTTCAATAATACGCAGCTTAGCAGATCGTGATCTTCGGTTAACCTCCAACTCATGCTCATTAGCAATAATTGGTTTTCGGTTAACTAGCCGAAAAGGTGCTTCATTAGCTTCCGGTAAAATAGGCAAGTTTCTTGGTGTAGCCTTTGGTGTACTCCATTTTTTAAAAGCTTGTTTACAAAGTCTATCCTCTAATGAATGGAAGGTAATTACTGCAATTCTTCCACTAATGCCTACAACTCTTGCAGCTTGATGTAAGGCATCGTTAAACACACCTAACTCATCATTTACCGCAATTCGTAAGGCTTGAAATATCCTTTTAGCAGGATGTCCCCCTTTACGTCTAGCGGGTGCAGGAATACCTTCTTTAATAATTCCCACTAATTCATGTGTCGTGTCTATCGTTTTAGTTTTCCGATAGGCTTCTATTTTTCTGGCAATTTGTTTGGCGAATTTTTCTTCACCATATTTAAAGAAAATTTTCACCAAATCATTATACGACCAGTTATTTACGATCTCATAAGCGTTCAGATCTTTTGTTTGATCCATTCTCATATCAAGTATTGCATCATGCTGATAGCTAAAGCCTCTTTCTCCCCTGTCCAATTGAGGAGAAGATACACCTAAATCGAATAAAATCCCATCTACTTGGTCAATTTGATGCTCTTCTAGAGCTTCTTCTAGCCTGCTAAAATTAGAATGAACAAATAATATTCGATCTTTATATTCCGCTAATCGTTCTTTTGCAGCCTGTAATGCATCTAAATCTTGATCAAAAGCTATTAGTAATCCGTTTTCGCTTAATCTTGAGGCAATTTGCTCAGAATGCCCTCCACCCCCTACTGTACAATCAACATACGTACCAGTTGGCTTGATCTCCATTCCTTCAATTGTCTCTGTTCTTAAAACACTATAATGTTCAAACATTGAAACACCCATTTCTATCGTTTGCCGCCTTCATGATGTCAAATGTCCTCTCTAGTTGATTAGATATCGAAGTCCATTAGGTTCTCTGCAATTTCTGCAAAGGATTCTTCTGAGTCTGTCACGTACTCTTCCCAATTCTCATTCGCCCAGATTTCAATGCGATTTGAAACACCAATCACGACACATTCCTTTTCCAATGCAGCGTAACTGCGTAAATTCTGCGGAATATTTATTCTTCCCTGTTTATCAACTTCGCATTCAATTGCACCAGAAAAGAAAAATCGCGTGAATGCTCTGGCGTCCTTCTTAGTAAGTGGGAGTTTTTTTAACTTTTCCTCCAATAGTTTCCATTCGTCCATTGGATAAGCAAATAAACATTTATCTAGTCCACGGGTCACAACAAAGCTTTCCCCAAGCCCCTCACGAAACTTAGATGGAACAATCATTCTTCCTTTAGTATCAATGTTATGTTGGAATTCACCCATGAACATATAGTCCACCCCACCTTTGTATATCCAATATTACCACATTCCCCCACTATTCACCACTCATATTTAAAAAAACATAAAAAAAAAGCTGTTTATACAGCTAAAAGCTAACGGTAATAACAACGGAAAAAGCTGTCATATCAATATATGACAGCTTTTTTATACGATGGTGGTAATTAGTGGGAGAATAATTGCCTTTTTATACATAAATAATATAATGATCAGTTGTAAATTGATAGGAATGATTCATTAATTCACTTATAAAGCCTAAACCATACTTATTAATCCAAGGTAATACATTCCAAACACGCTCTTGTAAACCATTTTCTGGATGTAATACTATATTCATCAAATCAAATGCTTTTAATTCTTCCTCATGTTTTGATCGTAGTGCATTTATTAACTTACTCTCCAAAAAGGATACATCTGCTTTTAAAAATTGCAGATTCTTATTAGCTAAATCACCTAAATCGCTTTGCATATCAATCGCAACTTCCCTCAAAGGCAAATGCGCCCTTTCAACATCTTTTTTTACTTGTTCAGCAATTTCTTCAATAGCTGGCTGATTCTTCTGAGCGAACCAATGTTCTTTAAGGTGAACAGTGCCATGATTTATTGCGTCTTCAGCTGAAATTTGAAACTTGTGCATTGTTTTCTCTATATGACGTTCTACAATCGTTAAAGATAGCCTTGGTAAGACAGGTGGCATCTTTAACTGAACCGAATGAAAGGCAGATTTTAAAGAAGCCCAATAACCTATTTCTCCTGGTCCTCCGATAAATGCCAAGCTAGGAAATAAAAACTCTTGCATTAATGGACGAGTAACTACGTTGTTACTTAATAGATTTGGATTTTGATTAGCAATGTATACTAGCTCGTCAGTAGTAAGCACTACCTCATTTTGTTTCCCTTGCCAGTCACCATTTTCCATACGGCGTAATAAAATTCGCTCTCCATTTCTGTGAAAAAACAAGTGACCATCCGATTCTTCCACATCAAGAGATAGAGAATAATTTAATTCATTCAATTCCTTAATCGTTGCATGTACACCCTTACTGATCTCGGGCTGTTGTTTAATCATTTGCACAAAGTACTCTTTTTCCAGTTCACGTACGCGATCATCACCCGAGTCAATGAGTACGACACCTTCATTTGGAAAAAGGGCAAAAATTATTTGTGCAAAAAAATCAACATAGCTAGCAGAATCATTCAAGCAATGCTTCATTTGCTCATATAATTCTTTTGTATAGTTTGTTTCTTTTAGATCTTTAAATAACTGCTGTAACCAAATTGCACTTTGCTCTTTATTAATCTGCAAATCAGATAATGAAATTTTGTCCCAAACCTTATGTTGCACCTTATATTTTTGTAAATGCTGTTGTTGAGGAAGGTAAATATGATTTACTTCATCAAAATCATGGTCTTCTCCGGCGATCCAAAAAATAGGAATAACTGGAACACCGAGAATTTTTTCTTGTTCCCTAGCAAACTGTATAATTGAAATAATCTTATTTATCGTATACATTGGACCCGTCATTAATCCTGCTTGTTGTCCCCCAATTACAACCACACTGTCATCCGCTACTAACCGTTCTATATTTTCCAATGTAGATGGAGGAGCGTTCCAGCCTTGGTTCAATTCATGCAATACCTCACATAAACTTTCTCGTTGAAAAGAACGTTCCATTAGTTCATCATATCTTTTATCAAAACTGCCAAATGGAGCATAATCAAAAAAAGATTGAATTTGCTCGTCGTTATTTCTATAATCCTGTATTAATTTATTCCGTTTCTTCAAAACGATCGGGTCAATCCGCATAGATCCCATGCTCCTTTATATGTAATGTCCTTTTTGTATTGTACATAAAAAGAGCGTAAATTTCATGCGATCTGTTTTGCAAGGTACAGTTAGAAAAAAATTCGCTGAATAACTCCTAGTAAAACAAGTAAGGCATATAAAAAACCGAAAATCAAAAATGAAATCCGTAACATAATTTTAAAAGCCCTCGCAAAATTAACCTCCGTTTGCATACGCCACTGTAAAACAATAATGGTAGTGATGAGTACAAGCAAAAATGTAATTATAATGCCAATAACATTGAAATTAAAAATAATTGACCCTATTACACATACAGATAGGATGTAAAATATTGTTGTCCAATGAACTGCAACATGTAAAGCCTTTAAGGGGTGTATACCTGAAGAACGAGCAATGTAATACAATATCCCAGTAGCAAATAGTGGAACTGTTACTAACAATGCAATGAAATAGCTAAGTACATTAATCATTTATTACCATTTCCCCCGAACTGTTCATCGTTAAAAACGCTAAATAATTCTTTTATTTTCATATTGTTCCTTTTATATTATAATAAATATATAGAAAATCCAAAATAATTGTAACAAAGTAAATGACAGCAACGATATAGAGGGGGAACTTTTATGGAATCCGTGAAAGTGGAAAAACTCATGATCAATTACAAAACACTTGAAAAATTTAAACATTTCAAGGAATATGGCAATCAAGAATTATCAATGCTGGAAGACCTAGAAAATAATATGATCGAAAATCAAAATGACTCGCCATTCTACGGGATTTATGTTGGGGATAGTTTAATCGCCAGAATGAGCCTTTATAAAGTAAAGAAAAAATACGACTTTTATTTCGAACCACCTCAAGACTATCTAACACTCTGGAAGTTAGAAGTTTTACCTGAATATCAGGGAAAAGGGTATGGTAAAGTACTTGTTAATTTCGCTAAAAGTTATCAATTACCTATTAAAACGAATCCTCGTATTAACTCCCACGGCTTTTGGGAAAAAATGGGATTCCAAAAAGCGCATTATGAAATGGAAAGAGACTTAGGCGAAAATCCTTTAATATGGATGCCTGAAGGGGTAAAAGAGCAAGAAAGTTCAAATTAAATTGAAGCTAAAGACATGAATGTAAAATTGCATTCATGTCTTTTTATCTCGCATATAACTGGCATTAATACCCCCACTTCAAGCAATAAAGTAAAACCAATATGGTAAGTGCGGGATAAACAAAAACCCCCACTGATTGAAGTTTCACTTTATCTGAATTTGGCTTTTGTTTACATTATATAAAACATAAAAAAGGCTTTAAATTATCTACTTATGCGCTAGACAAATCAAGCGCAATGAGTTATCTGTTTTTATTACTTATCCTGTGAATCCGTTTTTACCCAACTCCATAATTTACCCATTTCTTCCCAAGCATTTTCATATCGCGTAAGTTTCTCTTTTAGATGCGCATTTTCCTTCTCTAAATGCTCCGCATATTCTTTATCATTCTTGATATCTTCTGTTTTTTGTGTTGAAAAATTGGATCTCATCTTTTCTAATAGCAGAATCGCAGTTTCTATCGTATCTCTTTCTTGAATTTTAGGCTCAGTAAAGCTCCATATATCCTTTCTATTGCCAAGCTTTCGTTCCTCTTTCGCTGTTTGAATTGCATCCTGATATTGTTTACGAATTGTCGCATTCCAACGAAATCCACATGCAGCTGAAGTTCTTGATAATTTTTTAGCTACCTCTTTAAAAGCTTCTAATTGTGTTTTTCCATCTCGTATATAGCGCAGGACCGTTTCTGCTAACAACACATCCTCATCTTTAGTCCATGCATCTTGTCGAGTTGCATTCATAACATCCCTCCTTATACATTTGCTATCAATGTATGCAAAAAATAGGAGTGATAGAATAAAGTATTATGTATTTTTAACAGTTTTTTTAATTATTGTACAAATAAAAGTAAAAATAGAGGGTGCGCTTATCTAGTGAAATCCTTTCCTATATAACAGGTTCCAGCTAACTTGGAGTGAAAATAGACAACCATAGATTCCATAACTACCTGTTGATTATATAAAAAACAGATCACAATTTGTGATCTGTTTGTAAGCTATGATTATACTTTATTAGTTACTTACTACTTCTTTCCCGTCATAATGTCCGCATGATTTACAAACATAATGTGGTTTTGTTAATTCACCACAATTTGAACATTCTACCATGCCAGGTACGTGTAATTTTTTATGAGTACGACGTTGATTTTTAACTTTTTTAGAAGTTCTTCTTTTAGGTACTGCCATGACTTACACCTCCTTCATAGAAGATAAGAAAACCGAGTAGAATGATGTTAGTCTTTCTTCTCGTCATCTTTCAACAATGATTCCAATTTCTTAAAACGCTTATCTATCGTCTTTTCTTTTTTTTCTTCTGAAATAAACTCCCAACCTTTCCCTTCTGTAGGGGACTTCATTTGGTCATTTGTTTCATCTGAAAATACTCGATACGGAACCTCTAATAGAATATTTTCCTTTATAAGCGGGGTTAAGTCAAGTACTTCCCCATCAATCGGATGTATTTCTTCTTCCGCTTCATCTTCAGTAACGTATGGTGCAGTAGTAAATACTTCATCTGCATGAATATCAAACGGATACGGGACATCTACTAGTGTTCGCGCACAAGGAAGTATCATCTCTCCACTAATCTCCAATGAAAAAATGATTTGGTCTCCTTGAAAAAAACACTGTCCATGAACACGAACTGGTTCAATTTGACGAATATCGTTATTCATTGTCTCCAGTTCAGAAACATTTACTTTTTCATCAAAAGTGAATGGTTCATTATAAGCACTTTTCTTTAATTGAGCTAATGCAAATTTCAATATAATCACCTCAAGGCAACAAGAGTAATTTTAAAAGAAAAAAAGACTTTTGTCAACATATTTTCTTTACAGAATACAAAACTAATTGATTAGCTATATCCTTTATATAGAGTGTTCCCGATCACTCCTATCACTAGTCATCATAACAGTAGACCAAATGCGAAATAATCTATTTTTTGATACAATAAAGTGACACTTTATTCAAAAGTGTACTACTTCTGAATGTTAGTTGAACCAATCGGGCTTCTACGGGCAATTTCCTCTACGTGTTATTACTTTTTCATCTAGATTTACTGCCCAGGTTACCGGTAATAAAGTGAAACTTTATTTGAACTAGGAGATGATGAAAATGGAAGCATGTGGGCTAGTAGTTGAATATAATCCATTTCATAACGGGCATGTATATCATATACAGGAAGCTCGAAAAATAAGTCAGGCAGAATGTATGATAGCCGTGATGAGTGGGTCCTTCCTACAAAGAGGAGAACCAGCAATTATGGATAAATTTTATCGTGCAAGAGCGGCCCTAAGCAAGGGAATTGATTTAGTAGTTGAGTTACCATATCCATTCGCTGTGCAAAGCAGTGATTTATTTGCTAAGGGAGCAGTTTTAACCTTAAGCGAATTAGGTGTATCTAGCTTATGCTTTGGTAGTGAATCAGGCAATATTGACAATTTTATAAACAGTTATCACAGATTAAAAACAAATCAACAAGACTATCAAAACGTTCTTAGAGACCAGTTAAATTCCGGAATATCTTTTCCAGAAGCTAGTAAAGCAGCATACCGTCATATTAGCTTATCTACTGATGAAATGGATTTAACCAAACCAAATAATATTCTAGGGTTTAGTTATGTAAAAACCATTATGGATCATAATCTCCCGATTAGACCATTAACTGTCCAACGCTCCCAAAGTGGTTACCATGATGAAACAATTTCAGGATCAATTGCCAGTGCAACCAGTATACGAAAAACTCTAACAGAAAGAAACACGATCACACATGAAATTAGTAACTCTATTCCTGATACAACAAAAATGGAATTAGAAAATTATAATCAACGCGCTGGAACTTGGCATGTTTGGGAAAATTATTTTCCATTTCTACACTATCGTGTAACAACTATGTCGCTACAGGAACTTTCTATGATTCAAGGTGTAGATGAAGGGCTTGAACATCGATTAAAAAAAGCTGCTAGGAGTGTTCATTCATTTGGAGAATGGATGCAGACGCTAAAAACAAAGCGTTACACATGGACACGATTACAACGTATGTTCGTACATATATTGACGAATACCAAAAAGAAAGAAATCGACATCTTATGTAATCCATCCAAGATGGCTTACGTTCGTGTACTTGGATTTAATAAAACGGGGCAAGCTTATATTCATCAACAGAAGAAGAAAATAGATGTTCCTCTTATTCAGAAGTTGGGTCGTACCATGCATCCGATGTTAGAAATGGAAGAAAGAGCAAGTGATGCCTATTATAGTATTCTTGCTCCAGATGTAAAATTAGCTCTACGTAATCAAGAAATCCAACCACCGATTAAAATATTATAATAGCATTAAAAAACAAGACCTATCCTCTAAAAAATCTAGGTCTTGTTTTTTATTTACTTCAACTGCTGTAAATAATCAAGCGCATCTTCAAATGTATCAACAGGGACTATTTTCATATCTGTTTCTATTTCCGCTGCCTTTTTACGTGCGATTTCATAATTTGTCTCACCATTACCTGCCTCGTTTGGAGCAAAAAAGATATCCGCACCTTCTTTATCAGCAGCAACCACTTTTTTATCGATTCCCCCGATTCGATGTACGTTACCGTCATAGTCTATTTCGCCCGTACCTGCGATTTCATAACCCTTCGTCAAATCCTCTTCCGTTAATTGATCATAAATTTCCAAAGAGAACATGAGTCCTGCACTAGGACCACCTATCTTCCCGCTAGAAAAATGTACTTGAGGGTTTACTGAAACCGCACGATCAGTTACTAATCGAATACCTATTCCAGGCTTATTACCTAAATCAGCTAATGATTCGAGTGTAATCTTTACAGACATCTCTTTTTCGTCACGAACGAAATCTACAGTAATTGTTTCGTTAGCCTTTTTTTCTTCTACGTAATGAATTAAATCATTCGCTTCTTTAATCTCCTCTCCATCAATTCCAATAATTCGATCTCCCATTTGTAATTTCCCATCAGCAGGCATATTTTCAACAATTGAAACAACGTATACGCCATTGTAATCGATTGATATATCTTGATGTGCAGCTTTATATGCAACTACAGTCGATGCTTCTTGTGAATTTTCCATCATTTGCAATTGAGCATGCATATACTCATCATCTGTTATACCATCGGGGAAAACTTCTTCAATAGGAACTATTTGATGATGAGGTAGCACCTTTGCCAATATGTATTGTACTGGTGTAGCTTGTCCGCCACTAACTGTAACAAGATGCATATCTCCCTTACTTTCATAACCTTCTTCTACTTCAACAATTGGATTGAGCGCATCTGCACCACCAGGCTTATAAATATAAAATGGAAGCTGATATGCCGCTAAAAAATAAACAGCAACTATCATTAGAAGTAAGCTAGCCAAGTATTTTTTTGTCATTTCTTTACCCTCCACTATGTTCCACTAACACCATCTGTTTTAAAAGTGTATGGCATAAATTCGCTAGGTATGTGCGTATATTTATATAGACTTGTACATCGCATTAGGAGAACGCGCTTTCTCCTAATGATATTCCAATTCTACTACTATCATACGAATAAGTACAGAGCAAGGCTAACAATTAGGAGGCGCAACATTGTCACAAATAGTTAAAACAATCCTTCTTTCTGGGACAACGGCATTTATCGCATTTTCACTAATACAATTTTCAGATCAAACATTTGAAGCCAGTATCCGTGGCTTAAGTATTTGGTGGGAAGTGGTATTCCCATCACTATTACCTTTTTTTATAACTGCTGAACTACTAATCAGTTTTGGTGTCGTGAAATTTATTGGCGTACTATTTGAACCAATCATGCGCCCTTTATTTAATATTCCAGGTGTTGGAAGCTTTGGATGGATTATGGGGATGGCAAGTGGTTATCCTACTGGCGCCAAAATCGCAAGTAGACTAAGAGAAGAAAAACAATTAACACAAATTGAAGCTGAAAGATTAGTTTCATTTACTAATGCCTCCAGCCCATTATTTATTTTTGCAGCAGTATCTGTTGGTTTTTTCCACGATACAAAACTAGGAATATTACTAGCTGCTTGTCATTATATTAGTAATGCATTTGTTGGTATTTGTATGCGATTCTATGGAAAAAACAAAGAAAAACAAGATATGATGAGAAGGGAAGTTCGTGGGAGAGTATCAATCGTTAAAGCATTTAAAGATATGCATGAAACAAGATTAATGGACAATCGACCATTAGGAGAAATTCTCGGAGATGCTGTCCTTCATTCTGTTAAAACACTAGTAATGGTTGGTGGATTTATCATTTTATTTTCTGTGCTTACAAAGTTATTCTTTTTAACTGGTATATCCACATTCATATCTGTATTTTTCCAACATATTTTACAATTATTTTCTATGTCTCCCGAATTTGGTTTACCTCTATTATCTGGACTTTTCGAGATAACAATTGGTGCGCAGAGCATTTCAGGAATAACAAGTGATACGCTTCTAACAAAAGCTATCTTAGTAAGTTTTATTTTAGGTTTTAATGGTTTGTCGGTTCAAGCACAAGTTGCGAGCATACTTGCAAAAACAGATATTCGTTTTGCGCCTTATTTTTTTGCTAGAATTCTTCATGGAATGATTGCTGCCATCCTTACTATCGTCCTTTATAAACCGTTATATTTGAATAAACAAGCATTTGATTCCGATCATATCGCTGTATCGCAAGCCGTTCATGAAAATATTTGGAATAAGGTATTGGAGAAAATAATAACATATGGTCCAATCATTACCATCATTTCCCTAGGAATTTCTATTATTATAATTGCTATTCGACTAAATGCTGCAAAATAAAGCGATGGTTAGCTGTATAAATAAAAGCGCAAGCGCTCGATTAGAAACGCAGCGACTGGAGCGAGTCAACGGAGATAGAGGATTCACGCCGATGATGACTTAGATTAGGGCGATTCATGGGCGCTCAAAATACGAATAATCATGTTATCAATAGAAGTATCATCGCCACACCGTGAAACTATACGCGCTTTCCGCGGGAACGGTCTCAGCTAACTTGGTAAAGAAAAACAAGTTACTAAGTGGATCTTCGGACTCGTGCTGTTCCCGCCGGAGTCTCGCTTATTTCAGGTGCTAAATGAATAATTCTAATCAAAAAACGAACGATAATTAATTTCAACTAATTATTGTTCGTTTTTTATTGCTTCTTCATTCTTTTGTCCATTAATTATACTTTTGCTCTAATGCTGCTTCTACAACATTAGGAACTAGATCACTAACATTCGCTTTATACTTCGCAACTTCTTTCACGATACTTGAGCTTAAAAATGAATATTGGTTATTTGTCATCATAAAAAAAGTCTCGATATCTTCATTTAATTTCCGGTTCATCGAAGTAATTTGCATCTCATACTCAAAATCACTTACAGCTCGAAGACCACGAATAATTGCCTGCGCATTTTTTGACCTTGCATAATCCATTAATAGACCATTTGATGAATCAATAGATACATTTGGTAAATCTGCTGTACATTGTTCCAATAAGTTGATACGTTCTTCTACATTAAATAAAGGGGCCTTTGATTGATTATTGAATACGGCTACAATAACCTGATCAAAGATCTTTGCTCCTCGTTGTATGATATCTAAGTGTCCATACGTCACAGGATCGAAACTGCCCGGACATATCGCCAATCTAGTCAAGATAAGCGCTCCCTTCCTCATTCATTTTATAAATGGTGATTCCTATCGTACCACCATAATGGGTTTGTTTTACTACGTTTAAATATGGGTGATCCGATGGCAGTTTTTCAGACATGTCATGCTCACAATATATCCAAGCACCTTGTTTTATAAGCCGAAGTTGAATCATTTCGTTGATTAACTCTTCATAGTTTACCTTTCCATAAGGAGGATCGAGTAAAACGAGTTGAAAATCCAGTTCACGTTTAGCTGCGGCGTGAATTGCACGAAATGCATCTGCGCGGAAAATTTCCACTCTATTTTCCAACTTCAGTTGTTTACTATTTTCATTAATGGTATGTACTGCCTTTGGGTGTTTGTCTACGAATACAACCTTCTCCACACCGCGGCTTAATGCTTCAAATCCAAGCGAGCCGCTACCTGCAAAGAGATCTAATGCATTCCCACCCTGAAAAAATGGACCAATCACTTGAAAAACTGCTTCCTTTACTTTATCAGTTGTTGGCCTAGTTGTCTTCCCTGGTACAGCTTTTAGCTGCCTTCCCTTATACTCACCAGCTATTATACGCATTATTCCACCTCGATTTTACCCTATTCGACATTTATCCTACCACAAAAGTATGAAAACGAAAACAAGAATTCATTGAAAAAATTTTTTAGCTAGGTGTATATTATCCTTATGATCGACCATACTAACATAATGAGACAGCTAAAGGTTAGCTTGGTTGTTTCAAAACACGGAGAAGACTTACTCTTCCCCATAAGTTCTTCTTCCGGTTTCTCCTCTCCCTTTGCCTTTTTGTTTTCTAACAAGAAAACAAAGGGACCTGTAGAATCATTTCTGCAGGTTTTTTCTTTTGTATAAGAGAATTGTTTCAAACGAAAAGCTGCGAACAATCAATTCGCAGCTTTTCCGTCATATCCCCATTTTATAATCATATTGTTTAGCCTTATCTGGTTTCGCATTTTCAAAATCAATTCGAACAAAAGGCTTGTAGGAGCGCTCAACCTTAGAAACAAAAGAAAGCCTTAATAATTTTTCTTCTACTTTTTCTATTTCCTCTTGATCGACATATAATACAGCATATTTCATTTTCTTTGAACTGTATAAAAAATGACCATGGCGCTTAATTTGCTTTAGATTCTTCATATGTTGAAACCAGACCACAATTCCTTGACGTTTTGTTCGCATAAGTTACCTCGCTAAAAATAATATACTTTTTCCATCATTTAAGATGCACATCCACATCCGCCACCGCTACCACAACCACATCCACTATCGGATAATGCAGCACCATCTTGTGGGGCTTTGACTTGCTCACTTACACTATGAGCAACATAATTACTAATTTCATCCAGCAATTTTTGTAGATTACGTTCAGCTATCTTAAAGGAAGCAACTTTATCATTCATGTCCATCTCCCTTTTTACTCTTCGAACTTCTTTCATAATCGCATTATAATCTGGATGATATCTACCGAAACGTTGAACATCTTCATAATGACTTTTTATATCTATAAATGCTTGTATAAGCCGTTGTGCATGTTGGTCCTCATCAAGTTCCTGCTGAGATCGATTATAGGCTTCCATAACGTCTGAGTCTAAAATCATTCTACCAAGCTGCTCAGACCGATCTAGAATATCTACATATTCCATTGTCGCAATCATCCTATCCACCTCCATCCTTATCTTATCACTTTTCCTGCTTTCTGAAAATAATTAATCCTTCATCGCTCCAGCAAACTGCATTAACATTCCCACCATTTGAATGTGATTATTTACTTTCTCTACCTGCTGAGGAAATGTTTTTCCATAGAAGCGTTTGGACTCCTTTCTCATGTCTTCGATAAGATTAGGATCTCGTGATAAATATCGATACCAGATAGGATTAAGTCTAACAAATCGTAATAATTCAGGATTTTGTCGTAAGTAGTTATAGGAATTCGGATCCATATTTTCACTCCTTAGTCGCGAAACCATCCCATTCTTTCATTTGGTTGTTGTGAAGAAGTGCTTTTATTTTGTTGAAATTGTCCAATAAGTTCTTGTATCGTCGTAATGGAGTCACTAAACTGTTCAATTTGCTTTTGAATTTTTTCTAGATCCATTGATTCTGTCATTTTCATTAACTGACTGAATAGCTCTGAATTTTTTTCCTTTTTTGCTTTTTCTTTTTGGGTTTTTGTTTGCGATTTATCACCCTTATATTTTTCCCAAAAAGGGTCATCTTCACCTAGTAATACCCATTTTTCATATGTTTCCTGCCATGGTCTACCACTTTTTCTTATATGCTCAATCAGCTTGGGATGTTCGTTGATAAATTGCTTAAATTCAAGGACTGAAGGGTGTAGTTTCTGGTCACTCATCCTCATCACCTCTTTTAATACATAGTCATATGCACTATTTATTCTATGCATAGGCATGATAGATGTGATTCAAAATCAGCAAGCGAAGCATTATAAATCTTCGCTTGCTTACAATTAGAACGCTTTTGCTAAGAAATTTTGTGTATAATATAAGCGGTAAACGCCTACCCCTAGGTGGGTATAATCATCACTCAGCAATGCCTTTCGATGCCCTTCACTATTCAACCATCCTTCCATAGCAGCTGCAGCATCTGGATATTGCGCGGCAATGTTCTCACCTGCTGATACGAATGAAACCTTCCCTTCATCTAACCGATCTTTTAAACCTCTTCCATCTAAACTAGAATGGGAAAAATAATTATTATCTGACATATCTTTACTATGCAGAAATGCTACTTCACCTACAGATTTTTCCCATTTTAACGTTGTTTTCCCTTGCTTATGTCGCATCACATTTGTTATATCAAAAATCTGTTGTTCCATACCTTCCTCTACCTTTGCCCATTGTTCGTTTGTTAAATCGGGCTGCTCAGGCAAATTCCCTCGGTACTGAAGCTCATAAGGCTGATGCTTTAATAACGTTTCCGCTTCTAACACTCGTACAGAGGATAATGTATTCGTAAATGTATCGAAATAGAGTTGCATAAAGACAGAATCGGATAATTTTACGAGTGGCCGCATTTTTTTATCTTCATCTTTAAGCATAAACGTATATGAAGTTAATCCATTTCGATAAGTTACTTCATCTGAAAAATTAAACTGTTTGCTTATGTTTTCATAAGACTCGCCCAGTGTAACAGGCTTTATGTTAATATTATTTCCAGTTGCATAGATTGTTTGAATTTTATCATCTGCCACCCCAAATTGCACATAGGTTTCTTTTTGATCCGTATAAACCCACCAAGTGTATCCGTAAGCACTTGGATCTTTTCTAGTAGGTTTTCCCATGCTTTGAATTAATGCATCGGTTGATTTACCAAACCATTGAAAAAGTTCACCTGCTAATGGAATTTCTTCCTTTTTCTCAGGTACAACTTTTGTTTTAAGTAATTGTTGCTTTTCTTTTACCGAATCATTAATTGATTCTATTGTTGCTTCCGGAGACATATCATTTTGCTCCAAGAAATAGAATCCTACTACCGCTAATAGAGATAAAAGTATGATGCTTTTAATAAATCGCATTATATAGTCTCCTTTTACGTTTTATGGTATATATATGATTCTAATATATAAATCATGCTATCTTCTCTATTATTTTAATGGTAATCATATAAAAAAATGCCAAGTTCGGCAAATAATTTCACTTTCAAAATACGCAAATAGAACCCATTACAACAATTTCAGTCCTGCGAATATCCAATAGTTATATTAGCAGTCATCCTGTAGGAATTTATCCTATTTTTCAATATGTCTTTTCAATTGCAAGTTCTTGCAATTCATACTAATATAGTATAGTGAGGACTATTAGGTGAGGTGGATAAAATGAGATTAGAAAATACAGGACTGGAAGACTTGGTTATTGATTTAAAGCCACTGGATCATTTAACTGCTAAACATGCTTTTATTCGTGCAGGTCAATGGGATTATGAACGTGTCACTTATGATTACCGAATGGATTCCAAAGAAAAGAATATTACATACTACATTCGAATTCAAGGCTATGCTGTTGAAGGTGATGTCGATCGTGGAAACGCCGTCATCAAACTAATGACACCTTTATTAGGAAAGCACTATTACCCGCATGGGGTTGAATATGGAGAGGAAGAAGGCTTTCCAGAAAATTTAGTTGAACGTGCAAATAACTTAGTTAGTAAAGTGAAATCTGAAATTGAACAATTCAACCAATAAATAACTAGCAGCCGACTACTCCTAAGTATGAGAGTAGCCGGTTTTTTTACACATTCCATGTATATATGTAACATAACATTTAGATATAAAAAGTATATAAGCCGTTGTGCATGGAAGTTTTTAGAAATATTATTCTGTTCAAATTCAAAAATAAATGCTATATTTTTTATATATTTGTAACTGTTTTTTCTAGGAAAGGAGCCATCGTAATAAGTTGTTTCGAAATATGACAAAACGCCATTGGACACTCATTTTTTTAGGTATATTCATCATTTTAGTTGCGATTTTTATTTTGCCCATATCAATACCTTTGATTGTAGCATTTGTTTCTGCCCTTTTCCTAAATCCAGTAATTCGACTAATTCAAAGAAGATTAAAAGTCAACAGAAAAATCTCAGTGACTATCGTTTTCTTACTGTTTTTAATCGTACTTGGAGTAGCAGGGACCTTTACTGTTACAAGGGCTGTCACACAAGTAGTTAATTTTGTTGAAGATGTGCCTTCTCATTTCAATGAATTGAACCAAATCTATAGGGAATGGGAAACAGAAGTTCAGCAATATACAGATGATTTACCATCTGAATTTGTTAATCAGGTATCATCTAGCATCGAAGCCAATTTGAATGCACTAAGTGAAACTGCTAAAGAGAAATTCACGCTTGATCGAATTGCACAAGTATTTGCAACGGTTCCTCAATACTTAATTAGTTTCATTGTCTATTTAATTGCTTTATTTTTATTTATGGTTGAACTACCATTGCTAAAGGCCAAAATGTATCACGTAATGACGAAAGAAACAGCAGAAAAAGTATCGTTTATGAACGCAAGGCTGACGAGTGTATTTTTGGGTTTCTTCAAAGCTCAGTTTCTTGTGAGCCTTATTATTCTAGCTGTAACATTGATTGGATTATTTTTCATAGCACCTGAAGTAGCGATTATTATGTCATTAATCATTTGGGTGATTGACTTAATTCCAATCATTGGTTCAATTGCCATCCTTGGACCTTGGTCGATATTTATGTTCCTAGCTGGCGATACTGGGATGGGGATTCAACTCGCCGTGCTTGCTGTTATCCTACTTGCTATCCGTCGAACAGTTGAGCCAAAAGTGATGGGACAGCATATAGGATTGTCACCATTAGCCACCTTAATATCCATGTTCATTGGACTAAAACTCCTAGGTCTATTCGGATTTATACTCGGTCCACTACTAGTAATCGCGTTTAATTCAGCAAAAGAGGCAGGTATTATTAACTGGAATATAAAAATATAAAAAGAGTTAGAGGCTTAAGCCTCTAACTCTTTTCTATGTTCCTAAAATTGCTTTTATTAAACTAGTTGTTTCTCCACCCTCATAGAGTATATATAGTAAAAGATAAACAATTACTCCGGTAGACGCGCTTAAAAACCAAATTATACTCGTAATCGGACCTATTTTTCTATGTACGCTGATCTTACGCTTAAATGCCAATACCAACGTTGTAATACCAAAAACAGCCCCCGTTGTAGCTAAGGTAATGTGAAAAATCAAGAAAATCGTATAATATATTTCAAGATCCTCTGGTCCTCCAAAGCTCGTATTACCAATAAAAATAGTTCTTGATATATAAATAATAAAAAACAGCAATGCACTAATTGCAGCGGCAATCATCGTTTTCTTGTGGCTTTTCGCCTCTCCTTTAACAATAAATCGCCAGCCAAAAGCGACTAATACTGCACTAAGAACAATAAAAAACGTACTAATAGTGGGCAATAAAGGCATAGAAAATATGTGCTCCCTTCTAAAAATGCATAAGTAACTCAGCAAACCTCAAGATTATGCTTTTATATTTTATCATATTTTGTTAAAGGCTAAAATCACGACGTCCTGATAAAGTCATTATGGACGAATCAGTTTTAGCTTATGCTTAAAAATACGGTTTCCATTTAAAATAGACTTACTGATACTATTTTTACAACATAATGTCATATTATTAGTATTTCAATTTTACACCAGTATAAAAAAATTCCTAAACACAACAAAGCCCCCACCTAATTACCAAGTAACTAGATAAAAGAGGTGAGGCTTAGGACTAAAATTGCAATCAAGTAAAGTGCTGAAAACAATATTAGTAATCTTTCTATAGGAATAAATCTTTGTTAATTTCTTATATCTGCTGGTATTGGATCGACTCTCAAGCTCTCTTGATTAAACCACTTAAAGAAAATTCTACCTAACAGAATACCATAGGTGATTTCCTGCATGATTTTCATAATAATCCCACCTAATTGCTGATCCTCAACGGTACTCATTGGGGAGAACATTTCAGGTCCAGAAATGGAAAAAGATATTCCCTCTAGTACCTCTCCCGGAACGCATAAAGCAAGCGCCTGTAACCAGGCTCCATCTTGACTATATGCAGCAAATAAAGGATGGTCTGCAAATATGATCAACACACATGCTGGAGTGATTAACACACCATTAGCAAAAATATACCCTATTTTCACTAGTGGTCGCATTGTATCCATTTCTTTAATTGGTGATAAGATTGGCCACCAAACAATGAAAGCTGCTGCAAGTATTACAAGCGAAATAGTTGTATGTGCAATCGGATTGGATTTAGCAAAGTCAAAGATTACAGGAATGTGATAGATGGAAAATAGTGCATTAAACAGGAGCAGTGAAATTAACGGTTTAGTTAATAAGTTAAAAAGCGGTTTAATAATTGGTGCTCCAATTACTTTTTTCCAAATCCAAGTTGGAATTCCCTTTATTACGAGTATAGGAAATACTAAGTAGTAAATTGCCATCTGTACCATGTGAGCAGTTAGCATAATATGTGAAAGCAAATCTATCGGTGCTCCCTTAACTACGTAAAGTAAAAAGATTGCGATATAGAACATAACTTGCTGTTTACCCGTCGGTTTATCAGTTCCACCAAATTTATGACGATATGGACCTGTAACTAAAAAGTAAGCGACACCCAATCCGATTACAAATAATAGAAAATACGGACTCCATAAGGCACGAAATCCGAAGATCTGTAATTCTAGCCACATTATTATTCACCTCTATAAAAGGATTGTCCTCACTATTATAACTGAATATGAATATTAACACACACTTATAATGTGACGACTTTTAGAAAACACTAGCATAAAGCAAGAACAAAAGCGTAGCGCCGAATAGAAACGTAGCGACTGAAGCAAGTCAACCGCGATAAAAGAATCACGGTGAGCTCGCGAGCCGATGATGGCTTAGATTAGGACGATTCATGAAGTAGCCTCGTTTCTGGGAGCTGGAACTGGACGTGACTTAACACGCGCCTATTTATCCACATGGGCTAATTTTATAATTTCCTAGACTAAGAAAAAGAGGCTGAGACAAAACACAACTTCTTTACTCAACATACGAATAATCATGTTATCAATAGGAGTATCATCGCCGCACCGCAAAAACATACTCGCTTTCCACGGACACAGCCTCAGCTAACTTGGTAAAGAAAAACACGTTACCAAGTGGACCTTCGGACTCGTGCTGTTCCCGCCGGAATCTCGCTTATTTCAGGTGCTAAATGAATTATTTTGATCAAAAAACGAACGATAATTATTTTCAACTAATCATCGTTCGTTTTTTTATTGTTTCTTCAATCTATTGTCTCAGCCTCTTTTATCCTACCACCAAACAATGGCTACTAATGCTGCTACCGTTAATATAGCAGCCCATATACCACCATAAATCATCATGGATGGAAACTCATGTCCCTTATCCTTCATATGCATAAAATAATAGAACTGAAATGCTACTTGAACTACTGCTAAAATTAGCAGTAGAGGAATAGCGAACATTTTATCCATTGCTTCAGTTGCAACAATAGCAAAAGCTATAATGGTAAATCCAATCATAAGAGCAAAAGTAATAAGTTGCTTCTTCATTTCTTCTTTATTCTTTTGCTTTTGGAACGAATTGATATTGGTGTTATCCGTCATGAATTAACCCACCTTTCCCATTAGGTATACAACCGTAAAGATAAATACCCATACGACATCAATAAAGTGCCAATACAAGCTGAATGTGTAATATTTTGGTGCATTATATAGGTTTAAACCACGCTTCGCATTTCGAACCATAATGGCAATTAACCAACTAAGCCCAAACGCTACGTGCCCTCCATGGAAACCTACTAACGTATAGAACGCTGAACCAAAAGCAGACGATCTAAACGTAAAATGATACTCGTGAATATAATGATAAAACTCATATATTTCACAAGCTAGGAATCCAATACCAAGAAATGCAGTGATCCCTAACCATAATTGCATTTTCTTAAAGTCATTGTTCTTCATATGATACATCGCATACACACTAGTAAGTGAACTAGTTAATAAAAGCATTGTCATTAGAAAAACAAGCTCTAAGCCAAAAATTTCTTCACCAGCAGGACCGTCTGCAGTTGAATTTCTCAATGCTAAGAAAGTCCCAAACAGACTGGCGAATAAAACTGTCTCACCGCCTAAGAAGAACCATAGCCCAAGGAATTTATTTTTACCTTCAAGGGTAGCCTTTTCTGGTTCCTGAGGCATCGTTTCTGGATTTAAGGAATGATCGTGACTCATATTAGTCAGCCTCCCTTTCAAGTTCTTCTTTGGTAATATGAAAGCCATGGTAATCTTTCAAAGAGCGAATAAGCATACAAGCTAGCGCAATACCCATACCGGCAAACACAGCTACTAACCATGCTTTTTGATCCACCTGATAAATAAATCCAAACCCTGCAATAAAGAAACCTAATGACATGATGAAAGGTAAAATAGATCCATCAGGCATATGAATGTCCCCAAGTGGCTCGGCGGCAGTCATTTCACCCTTACCTTCCGTTTTCTCAATCCATAGTGGATCAAGCCCACGTACAAGTGGTGTTTGCTTAAAGTTATAGAACGGTGGTGGAGAAGGAATAGCCCATTCTAACGTACGACCGTCCCAAGGATCCGCTGGAGCTTTTTCTCCTTTAACAGATGTATAGATGATGTTAATAACAAATAAAAGACCTCCAACACCCATTAACAGTGCTCCTATAGTACTAACTAGGTTACCTATATCCAAGCCTTGATCCTCTAAGAATACCCAATAGCGTCGAGGCATACCCATTAGACCTAAAAAGTGTTGAATAAAGAAAGTTAAATGGAAGCCGATAAAGAATAACCAGAACGATAATTTACCTAAGGCTTCATTTAGAATTTTTCCAAACATCTTCGGCCACCAATAATGTAAGGCTGCCAAAATACCAAATACTACTCCACCTACAATAACATAGTGGAAGTGAGCTACAACAAAATAAGAATCGTGATATTGATAGTCTGCAACAGCTGAGGCAAGCATTACCCCTGTCATTCCACCGATTGTAAATGATGGAATAAATGCTAATGACCAAAGCATTGCGGAATTAATCGTAATGCTACCGCCCCACATTGTTGCCAACCAGTTAAAGATCTTAATACCAGTAGGTACGGCGATCGCCATCGTAGCAATCGCAAAAATAGCATTAGCAACAGGTCCAAGACCCACGGTAAACATATGGTGTGCCCAAACCATAAAACCTAAGAATGCGATCAGTATTGTAGCAAATACCATGGCAGTATAACCGAATAATCGCTTCTTAGAGAAGGTTGCGAATATATCACTAAACACACCAAATGCTGGAAGTATTAAAATGTAAACCTCTGGATGACCAAATATCCAAAATAGATGCTGCCAGATAACTGCATTTCCTCCAAGCGAAACTTCAAAGAACGCAGATCCGAACATACGGTCAAACATTAATAAAAACAGTCCAACTGTTAAAGCTGGAAAGGCAAATAAAATGAGCACGCTTGTTACAAATGTCGTCCAAGTGAAGAGCGGCATACGCATATATGTCATGCCTGGTGCACGCATTGTAACTATTGTTACTAAAAAGTTAATACCACCCATTAATGTCCCTGCACCCGAAATCTGGAGACCTAGGATATAAAAGTCCACTCCATGACCAGGAGACGTGGTTGATAATGGTGTGTAGGCAGTCCAACCTGCATCAGGAGCGCCTCCGAGGAACCAGCTACAGTTTAAAAGAACCCCACCAAACATAAATAGCCAAAACCCAAGTGAATTTAAAAATGGAAAGGCTACATCTCGTGCCCCAATCTGTAAGGGCATAATAGCGTTCATTATTCCTAGCAATAATGGCATAGCTGCAAGGAATATCATAGTCGTACCATGCATCGTTATCATTTCATTATATAAACCTGCACTTAAAAAATCATTCTCAGGTTTAATCAGTTGTATACGAATAAACAATGCTTCAAGTCCGCCAAGTAGGAAAAAGAAGCCACCGCCGAATAAATACAAATGCGCAATTTTCTTATGATCGACTGTGGTTAAATAATCCCAAATAACAGCACCGAAGCCTTTCTTTTGAGCAGCTGCAATACTCAAATTTTAAACCTCCCTTTTACTTCTTCCACCCTTTAGTTTAATTAGTTTCCTGCACTCTCTGGAGTTATCTCAGATGGCTGCAATTGCAGCAAATACTCTGCGATATTACTTGCTTCTTCTTTAGATAGTTCAGGGTAATTATTCGTCATTTTGTTCCCTGGTTTTATGGATTCAGGATCCATAATCCAATTAACTAACTTCTCTTTTGTTGGTTCCAAAATACCAGCTATTCTAGAGCGATCACCAAAGTTGGTTAAGTTTGGACCTACCGCATTTGGCGAAGAACCAATAGCGTGACAGCTCATACAGTTATTTTCCTCAAATGCTGCCTTACCATCTTGAGCCACTGCATCTTGAGGCTGCGCTTCTGGATCAACACCTTGCATGTCTTCAACCCATTGATCATATTCTTCTGGACTAACAGCAATAACTTTAAAATCCATCAAGGAATGTGAAGGTCCGCATAGCTCTGCACATTTGCCCCAGTAAACCCCTTCTTCTTTTGCTTCAATATACATGGTGTTGACATTTTCAGGGTTAACATCCATCTTACCAGAGATACTTGGTACCCATAATGAATGGATTACATCTGATGATTGCATATTTAGATATACTTTTTCTCCTGTTGGAATGTATAAATCCTGACTTGTTTGAATTTCTTCACCAGCATAACTAAAGTGCCACCAGTATTGATTACCAGTAACATCAATGTTGATACCATCTTTTGATTTGGATGTATCTGCCAAATCAAATGTAGCAGCAACGGTTGGTACTGCAAGCACAAGCACTAAAATAATTGGAATAACTGTCCATACTGTTTCCAAGGTTTTGTTGCCCTCTACTTGCTTTGGTATGAAATTTTCCTGTCCCTTCTTTTTGCGAAAACGGACAAGTGTAATTACATAAACCAAAAATACGATAACAAACACAAATAACATAATAATTGATGATAGAATAATTAAATTCATGGAAGACTCTGCTCCATACCCTTTTGGTACAAGGGCAGTTAAGTTTTCTTTCCCACACCCAGCAAGGACAAGTGCAAGTAAACTTAAAAGGAAT
Source organism: Virgibacillus sp. M23 (assembly GCF_034190895.1). NCBI lineage: Bacteria > Bacillati > Bacillota > Bacilli > Caryophanales > Bacillaceae > Virgibacillus > Virgibacillus sp. M23. Next base: position 48,759 of record NZ_JAWDHA010000015.1, read on the forward strand.
ACAGATTTGAATTTTCCCATCCAACCTTTCATGTATCCATACCTCTCTTTCTTTTCTTGATGCTCCTTATATATAAATTAAATTAAGGACGAATTAACTAAATGGAGAGTTCCATGTTACTAGAACCATCATTAAAAATAAGATAGTTAAATAATTCAATGAATAAATAAAAATGATGTTTGCCCATTTCAGATCATTTTTCATAAAGAATCCACTGATACCAATTGCTAGCCATCCAACATTAAGTAAAGTAGCAATAACCATGAACGTTGTTCCCAACGAAGCTAGGTAAAACGGTAATGGTAATAAACATGCAATGTAAATTACAATTTGACGTTTCGTGAATTCAAAACCATGTACTACTGGTAGCATTGGTATACCTGCTGCTTTATATTCTTTACTTTTTCTCATTGCTAATGCAAGAAAATGTGGAGTCTGCCAAATAAACATAATTAAAAACAGAATAAATGGAACAATATGAAAATTCGGTTCTACTGCCGCCCAGCCAATTAAAGGTGGTGCTGCCCCAGAAAAACTACCAATTGCTGTATTCAGCGTATACTTTCTTTTAGACCACATCGTATAGAGAACAACGTATACAAACCAACCAATAAACGCAAATAATACCGCTTCAATAGTTGTAAACAGGAGTAGTCCAAATCCTATTAATGTGGTAACGATACCAAGTGTAAGAACAGCTTGAAGTGAAATGGTTCCGGTTACGGTTGGGCGTAATTTCGTTCTTGTCATAATTGGATCAATATCAGCATCGTACCAATTATTTAACATACACCCTCCGGCAATCACTAGTGCACTTCCTACCATTGTTAATATAAATGTTCCAATATAATCTGTAAAAGAAGATCCGGTAAAATATAGCGCTAACCAGAAACCTGCAAATACAGTGATTAAATTGGAATTAATGATTCCAACTTTGATCAATGACTTAATATCTGCAAGTAACGTGTTGGAACGTTTATCGTCGGAAACACCAGCATTGCTTACAACCGTTGATGTAGGTGTCTCTGCTTTATCCATTCATATCCCCCCTTCAAGCGCCTACCAAAAGGCATAATGAGACAAGGTATACTTTAGTGGAAAATCCAATAAAAACAAAGTATCCCCAAAAATTAATTGTATCATGGAATTGTTTTACAATCTAATAACTACCTAGTAATTATTTTACTGTAATTCACTCATGTTTTTGTGACGATTTTGTGAATCATTTTAAAACAATAAAGAATTGGCTATGTAGGATGGTAGTTATTTTCGCGTAATGATGGTAAGTATATCAAACTCCCCTACACTATTTCTAGCAAACAACAGACAACAATGCAAGCGTTTTTTATATTTTCTATAGTGAAAAGAAAAACAAAACATGATACTATTACAATTGTGTGTCAACACAATCCATTTTTGAGGCAAACCATTGCTTTTTCTCAGGTATTAATATTATGATAAATCTATCGGATTTGTAAACATACTATTTTTTAAATTACATAAAGTGAGGATTTACTAATGATCAAAATCTTAAAGTGGTTATCTGTCGTGGCAACCATTGGTATGATGTTCGTTTTATTAGGTGGTGCACTTGTAACGAAAACAGGATCAGCTGACGGATGTGGAGATAGTTGGCCATTATGTGAAGGAGAAATAATACCAACTACGATTACACCAGAGTTAATAATTGAATTAAGTCACCGTATGGTCACAGGTATTGTTGGTTTTGCAGTATTGGGCTTGGCAGTATTAGCTTGGAGACATATTGGCCATATTCGTGAAGTGAAGTTCTTGTCATTTCTTTCATTATTTTTTTTAATTCTTCAAGCACTTATTGGGGCTGCAGCAGTGAAATGGGGGCAATCTGACTTTGTATTAGCTGCACACTTTGGCATTTCGCTAATTTCCTTTGCTTCCGTCTTTTTGCTTATGCTTCTCGTTTTTGAGGTTGACAAAAAATTCGATGCTAAATCTCTATTTATTAAGAGGTTTCATCGTATCGAAATATATGCATTAACGATATACACTATGTTGGTTGTTTATACTGGCGCCCTTGTGCGCCATACTGAATCTAATCTGGTGTGTGGTGGATGGCCATTCTGTAATAATAATGCTCCATTTGCTTTCTCAGAATATACTATACCTCAATGGATTCAAATGGGACATCGATTAGCTGCGGCAATATTATTTATATGGACAGTAATAGCTTTTATACAAATGATTAAAAATTATCGTTCCAACCATATTATGTATTGGGGTTGGATCATAACATTATCATTTATCTCCTTACAAGTATTCTTTGGAGCAATGATAATCTTTACTCGACTCCATCTAGGTACGGCACTTTTACATGCACTCGTAATTTCTCTTTATTTTGGCATGCTGAGCTATTTTGTTTTGCTAGCAACAAGAAGTGGCAAGTATGAAAAGCAAACGCAAGATAAGCCCAATATTTCATCAACTTAATATGGAAACTGTTTATGTCAATTATTTGCATAAAAAAATCTCAAGGAAATTTTTTTCCTTGAGATTTTTTATTTCAGGTACACTTTTGGCACAGCTATTCACATAGTAACAAGCTACGTCAAGTAGCGCTGACCAACACCCTATTAATCAAGTGGTATCCCATTTAATCAAATTCGATGAGCAAATCTCCTACTTCGATCGTATCGGCGTCACTAACGTATATATTCTTAATTGTACCTGTAAAAGGTGCTTGAACAGTTGTTTCCATTTTCATAGCTTCGGTTATTAAAATATGATCACCTTTATCTACTTTTTCACCAACATTTCTTAAAACCTTAATAACCGTACCAGGCATTGTTGCTCCGATATGCTTATCATTTCCTTTATCCGCCTTTGGCTTTATTTCTAATTCTGACTGGATATTTTCATCCTTAACGACAATTTCACGTGTTTGTCCATTTAACTCAAAATAGATAACCCTAGTACCATCTGCCCTTGCTTCAGATATCGATACAAGCTTTACAATTAGCGTCTTTCCTTGTTCGATTTCTACTTCTATCTCTTCACCTAGATTCATACCATAGAAGAAAGTTGGTGTATCTAAAACCGACATATCTCCATATGTATCGTAGAATTTATTGTAATCCATAAATACCTTTGGATATAATGCATGTGATATCAAATCAAAACTAGTAACCTGACGATCTAGTGTCTTAAATAACGTTTCTTTTAATTGGGTAAAATCGATCGGATCTAGTAGTTCGCCTGGACGTACCTTAATTGGTTCCTTACCCTTTAGAATAATGCGTTGCAATTCTTGAGGAAACCCTTGATATGGTTGTCCAATATAGCCTTGAGCAAATTCTATTACCGAATCAGGGAAGTCGATAGATTCCCCTCGTTCATAAATATCATCTTCTGTTAAATTATTTTGTACCATGAATAATGTCATGTCACCAATAACTTTTGAGGAAGGAGTTACCTTAATAATATCGCCAAACATATCATTTACTTGCCTAAACATTGCTTTTACTTCATTCCATCTGTCTTCTAAACCGACTGCCTTGGCTTGCTGTTTTAGATTACTATATTGTCCACCAGGCATTTCATGCATATATATTTCTGTATGCGGTGATTTCATACCACTTTCAAAGTCACGATAATAGTCTCGAATCCCTTCCCAATAATGCGAAAGTTTTTCATAAGCAGAAACATTTACCTTTGGCTGTCTCGAATGGGATTCTAACGCATGATATAGTGTTTGTGCGCTTGGCTGTGATGTTAACCCAGCCATTGGCCCAGCAGCAACGTCTACAACATCAACACCTGCATCTATTGCTCGAGCGTATAAATAAATTCCATTTCCACTTGTATCATGCGTGTGCAAATGAATTGGTAAATCAACAGTCTCTTTTAAGGTTGAAATCAATTGATATGCTGCTTCCGGTTTTAATAATCCAGCCATATCTTTAATACCTAGTATGTGGGCACCAGAATCCTCTAATGATTTAGCAAGTTTTTTATAATATTCTATGTCATATTTAGAACGGCCAATATCTAATATATCTCCAGTGTAACACATTGTGGCTTCAGCAATTTTGTTATTTTCGCGAACGGACTCGATTGCTAATTGCATTCCTTCAACCCAATTCAAGCTATCAAAAATTCGGAAAACATCTATTCCTGCAGTAGCACTTTTTTCAACAAATTCTTTAATTAAATTATCTGGATAATTTTTATACCCTACCGCGTTACTTGCACGTAGCAACATTTGAAAAAGTACGTTTGGCATTTTTTCTCGAAGCTTTAACAGACGTTCCCATGGATCTTCTTTTAGGAAACGATAAGCAACATCAAAGGTCGCTCCACCCCACATTTCTACGGAGAATAAATTTGGTAATAATCGTGCTGTCGGCTCAGCAATTTGATACAAATCCTTTGTTCTAACCCTCGTTGCTAATAAAGATTGATGGGCATCACGGAATGTCGTATCAGTTAATAAGACTTCCTTTTGCTCTTTCAACCAATTTGCAAGTCCTTCAGGTCCTTGCTGATCAAGAATTTGTTTTGTGCCATCAGGGATTTTCTCTGCTGAGTCAAATTTAGGAATTTGTAATTTTGAAAAAGATGGTTTTGCCTTCTTCCCTGATGCATCTAACCCATTAATAGTCGTATGACCAATATAGGTTAACATCTTTGTACCTCGGTCCTTTCGTTTCGGAAAAACGAATAGCTCCGGTGTTTGGTCGATAAAGGTCGTATTATAAACACCTGAAAGAAAATTCTCATGTAAGATGACATTTTCTAAAAAAGGAATATTTGTTTTAATTCCACGTATCCGGAATTCTTTTAAGTTTCTGACCATTTTTTGTACAGCTTGCTCAAATGTTAGTGCCCAAGTAGATACCTTTACTAAGAGTGAGTCGTAATGAGGTGAGATGACTGCTCCTTGAAACCCATTACCTGCATCTAATCGAACTCCAAATCCCCCACCAGTTCGATATGCCATGATTCTTCCTGTGTCAGGCATAAAATTATTTAAGGGATCTTCTGTAGTTACCCGAGATTGAATAGCAAAACCATTTGTAACCAATTTATCTTGTTCCGGTATGCCAATAGAAGTATCATGTAAGTTTCTTCCTTCAGCTACCTTAATTTGTGTCTGAACAATATCCACACCCGTAATCATTTCAGTTATCGTATGCTCTACTTGAACACGTGGATTTACTTCTATAAAGTAAAATTCATTTTCTGTTACAAGAAATTCTACTGTTCCAGCATTAACATATTGAACATTGTCCATTAGGTGTACTGCTGCACTACATATTTCCATCCGTAATTTGTCAGGCAATGATGTACTAGGTGCTACTTCTACTACCTTTTGGTGTCTTCGCTGGACAGAGCAATCTCTTTCAAACAGGTGAATTGTATTACCAGCATGGTCACCAATTATTTGCACCTCAATATGCTTTGGATTCTCAATTAATTTTTCAACATAGATCTCATCATTTCCGAAAGCAGCCCTTGCTTCAGATTTCGCACGGTCATACGCTTCTGCAAGTCCTTGTTCACTGCGTACGATGCGCATACCTCGACCGCCACCACCAAGTGATGCCTTTATTATAATTGGAAAGCCATGCTGCGTAGTGAATTCTTCTACTTCTTCTAAAGAAGTAACTGGCCCATCGCTTCCTGGTATAATAGGAATTCCTGCATTAATCGCTTGTGTTCGTGCTTTTACCTTATCCCCAAACATATCGAGATGCTTACTTGTGGGACCAATAAAAATGATTCCTTCTTCTTCACAACGTTTCGCAAATAAAATATTCTCCGAAAGAAAACCATACCCAGGGTGAATCGCATCCACACCAACTTTTTTTGCGAGCTTAATAATGCCTTCAATATCAAGGTAAGCCTCAATTGGCTTCTTTCCTTCACCGATAAGATACGCTTCATCCGCTTTATACCGATGGTAAGAGCTAGAATCCTCCTTAGAATAAATAGCAACTGTCCGGATGTTTAATTCAGTACAAGCCCGAAAAACACGTATTGCTATCTCTCCTCGGTTTGCAACTAATATTTTGTTTATCTGCTTAAGTTGTTCTTCCATGTTTTTCCTCCTCGATTAGTATAAAGTACTTTACTATCATTATTCTGTTGTTCGGTTGCTGGTTCTTGTTCTCTCTTCTTTACTTGCATTGCTATATTATTTAAAACCCCCATCGATATCATTAATACCAATAGAGACGAACCACCATAGCTTACAAACGGAAGTGGAACTCCTGTGATAGGAAGTAAACCACTAATTGCTCCTAAATTAATAATAGCCTGCAAACCTACCATTGACGATATACCTATAGCTAATAATGCTCCAAAGCTGTCTTTTGTTTTTCGCGAGATAAAAATTCCGCGTAAAACAATAATGGCTAACATTCCTATAACGATAACCACCCCTAAAAAACCAAGCTCTTCAGCAACAATTGCCATAATAAAATCAGTATGAGCCTCGGTTAAATAGCCGAGCTTTTGAACACTTTGCCCGAGCCCTTCTCCCAAAATACCACCATTACCTATCGCCAGATAGGACTGAATTAATTGATAGCCATGAGAATCGGGTGTTTGAAAGGGCTGATATGCTCCTGTAAAACGGGAAAGCCTTTCGTCTGTTATCATATATGGTATTGCAAATAATAATAATGCAACACCAATACCTATTAATATCAGCAAGTGTTTTAATCGAATTCCTGAACTAAAAATTACGGAACATGCAATCAAAAAGATAATTGATGCTGTTCCAATATCAGGCTGAAGGACGACTAAGCCTAAAATTATGCCTGTTAGTATAAGCGGTGGAAGTACTCCTTTACTAAACTGATCAATATATTCTTGTTTTTTCGAATAAACAGAAGCTAGGTACATAATTAGTGCAAGTTTAGCAAACTCAGCAGGCTGTATTCCAAATATCCATGACTGAGCATTGTTTACATTTGAACCAAACAATAACACAGCTATTAATAATAAAATGATACCTAATATGATTGGTTTTATTAATTTTTGGTAATACTTATAAGGGAAAATACAGCAAACTATAAATGCTCCTAATCCCATTGCAAATCTAACAGATTGTAAGCCCAAATAATGCGTAGGTTTATACTCATTTACTACTGCGAATACCATACTCGCACTATAAATCATTACTAATCCAAATGCAGCTAAGAGGATTGGGGTAATCATTAAAGTAAAATCATAATTTTTTAATTTCTGTACCATTTTCCTTCTCCCTACTTTTATGTATTACAAGCGGTATTGTTTTCTATAAATTCTATATTTATTATGTCTTATCGCAGGGTATGAAGCTACTCACTTACCTATTTACATTGTGTTTAAACAAAAAAACCTTGCCGTTTTAGTTTGTAGGCAAAGTTTTTGCATCTTCGTTCAACCCGCAACTAATCTCGTGACGTTACTATCACACGGATTTCTGCGCTGCTTCATGCAGAATATTTAACTGCCTCTCCAAATTTTCAAGGAGTGCTTTACCTTCATCTTCGCTGATTAAGTTCAAACGAACAGCAAAATCAATTTCCCTGGAAAGCCCAAACATTTGTGTATCGAGAACTTCTTCGTATAAAGGACATTGTGGCATTGTTAGGTTATCTATTTGAACTTCTATTAGTCGCAAAATTTTGTCAGCATCAGCCTTAAGAAGGGCATGGGCTTTTTCGCGATGATTTACTGTCACCTCATGAATCAAATCTATCCCCTCCAAAAATAAGCTTCCTTCTCTATATTATATTATCGTTAGCATCAATAAAATGCAAATAAAATTAAAGAAAATCATAATCTTAGAAGTGAAAAATTAGTATAGGTCTGCTATCCTTAAGAAGGACAACTTTTAAGAGGTGATAAATATGATCGTACCAATAAACGGGAAAGTAGCGTATCCCATTACATTAGATCCAACAGTGTGGATATTCGATGACAGAAAAATAGAACTAGAGAAAGCTTTTACAGAAAAACCAGTTGATACCAATGATCAAGACGAATTAGAACGTGCTTCTCAAAGATGGAGCCAAGAGGTCTATCAACAAAATATAAAACCACCCGTAAATAGAAGTATTAAAAAATACGAGCGCGAAAAAATCTTGGAAAGCTCTTACGTGATGCCAATAGGTCATTTTCTTGATAATGCAGAAATTAGCAAGGATGCATCGGGTGCAATTTTAGTTACTGATAGTAAAGAAATCCCTATTTCCATTGATGATTTATACCATAGTTATTTTCTATTCGCTCGGGATGGAAAACCTCTTAAAGAAGACGGACCGGTTCATTTATATTATCAAGACGGTTCCAACAAGGATAATCCTATTAAACATATTACTGCTATAAAAATAAAGTAACACTAACTTAGACATCTTCTTCTTTCTATTTGACCATAGAACAACGGAAAGAAATAATGGGAAAGCAGTGATGAAAAACTTTATTAAAAAGTTACCGAATGATTTTGAAGGTTGTGCACATTGTTGCGACAACCTTTTTTTTATAAGCAGGGAAATTATAAATTTTCCCATGTGAATAAATCTTGGCGTGTTGAGCCGCGTCCAGCACCAGCCTTCAGAAACGAGGCGACTTCATGAATCGCCCTAATCTAAGTCATCATCGGCTCACAAGCACACCGTAATCCTTTATCTTCGTTGACTCGCTCCAGTTACTACGTTTCTATTCGGGCGTTTGCGCTTTTGTTCTTTGCCGAAGTAATTTTTTCTAATACTATCTTTATCATAGTTTTCGTAAATAACCCTCAATATCTTACCGTTTTGTATAATTTATATTATTTCATCCAAAATAACAGTAATCGTTTTTATTATGGATGGAGGAATTTCTAATGAGATGGCGAATAGGTTTAATATTACTTGCTAATATATTTATATTGGCAGCATGTCAGCAGCAAAGTCAAGAAGAGCCATTATCGAATGAAGAGAAAGACAATCAAATGATTCAGGTAAAGAATTCGGACCCTCACGAACAAAAAAACCTTACAAATACAGAAATCGCAGATCACCTTGCAAATATTGCAAGTGACGTTCCTAACGTTGAAGACGCGACATCTGTTGTAGCTGGCCCCTATGCAGTTGTAGGGATTGATGTAGATAAAGACCTCGATCGATCGAGAGTAGGCACGATAAAATATAGTGTGTTAGAAGCTCTTTATCATGATCCTTATGGAAAAACAGCGGTTGTTGTAGCGGATGCGGATATGACAGAAAGAATTAGAGGAATGGCAAATAAAATTAGACAAGGACACCCAGTCCATGGCGTTGTAGATGAACTTGCTGCAATTGTAGGAAGGTATATGCCAGATTTTCCAATCAGCGATGACAGACCTCAGGAACCGGATCAAAATAAAGAAGTAATACCCGAGGACGAAAAACAAAAGCTAGAAGATACAGAAGAAGAACAATCTAATCATCATAATAATGAATAATAAAAGAGTTTCCGACTATTACGGAAACTCTTTATCCTTATTGTTGATGCTCAATGGCATTATTATCTTTATGCTCTGTATAGTATTGAACTCCAAATTGAGAGCCTTCTGAAACCATTTTAGCGTTTTCTAATTGTGCTAGATCCTGGTTTTCTGATTGATCCGGTACACCAGCATCTTCAAAAGTAGTACGTATTCCATTTTGATAATTTGTTATTTTGTCTTTTACTTTTTGCCGATTATCTTTATTCTTTAAAAAATATCCTGCCATTGTTGCGCCAATCACACCAGCTGCACCAGCAGAATACAAATATCCTTTCTTCATCAAATCGCCCTTTCTTTTACTTATTTATGAGGTATTTACCCTATTCCACCAATCATCAAACATGACATACTTCTTTTTCAGGTCCACATTGTGTTACACTAAGATTAGATTATGATGACAAATAATGATGATATTGTCGACAATAATCTTAAGCCTATTTTTTTACGTTGAGGTGAAATTATGCAAGTTAAATGTACAATTTGCGACAATATAGAAAGTATTGATGATCATTCCTTTGAAGCGAAACGATTAAGAAACAGGCGAATCCATATGTACCTTTGCCAATTATGTTATGAACGAATTGAGCACAAAACGAAACAACGTCATGCTACCGGAAAATTTCGTTTATATACAGAAAAAAAAGCATCTGACGATTTTATTTAAGTCATAAAGAGCGGGGATAAAAAAACAGCTTTTTACGCAAAATACAATAATCATGTTACCCCGCAGGAGTCTCGTATATTTTAGAGCGCAAGTGTCCGATTAGAAACGTAGCGACTGGAGCAAGTCAACGGAGATAAAGAAATCACGGTGAGCCTTTCGAGCCGATGAATGAATTAGATTAAGGCGATTTGTGAAATCGCCTCGTTTCTCGGTGCTTGCACTTTACGCGACTCAACACGCCAATATTTATCCACCCACATGGGCACATTTTATAATTCCTAGACTATCAAAAAAGGGGCTGGGACAAAACCCAGTAAAATAAAAAGTGGTACTCGCCAATAATTTGGTGAGTACCACTTTTTTAGAGATTTATGTACGCAAAAGGGATACCTTCTGGTAAAGTTAAAGTAATCACACCCAAACAGACCGGAGGTATCCCTTATGTTTAAACATTATACCATGAATCAAGTCGTTTTGCCTTTAGATTTTGAAATGAAATTACAAGAAAATGATATCGCCTATGCAGTGAACCATATTGTAGAACATATCCCAGAAGAATCATTTGTGGGATTTTTGCGCGAAACAGGTTGTCCTGCATACCATCCTCGAATGATGATGAAGATTATCTTATGTGCCTATACCCAATCTGTTTTTTCTGGCAGAAAAATAGAAGGCTTACTTAAAGATAGTGTACGGATGATGTGGTTAGCACAGGGGTATGAGCCGAGCTATCGTACCATCAATCGATTCCGTGTTCATCCCGAAGTAAAAGAGTTACTACGCCAATGTTTTGTCCTATTTCGCTGTCAACTTGTTGAAGAGAAGGCAATTGAAGAAGAGGCCATTTTTATTGACGGCACGAAATTAGAAGCGAATGCCAATAAGTTCACTTTTGTATGGAAAAAATCCATTGAAAAATACAGCTCCGATTTAGTAGAGAAGTCGAATCAAATGTATGAGGAGCTACTGGAAAAAGAAATTATCCCCGAAATAGAAAGAGAAAGTTCTGATGAAATTTCAACGGAAGAACTCAATGAAGTAGTAAAAAAACTAGATGAAAAAGTGAAGAAATACGATCAAGAAATCGAGGAAAGTGAAAAAGCAAAAGATCGCAAACAACTCCGTTCTATGCGAAAAGAACCCAAGCAATACCGTAAACAATTCCAAGACTATGTAATTCGTAAACAGAAATATCAAAATGATATGGAGATCTTTGGCAACCGCAATAGTTATTCTAAGACGGATCATGATGCCACTTTTATGAGAATGAAAGATGACTATATGAAAAATGGCCAACTTAAGGCGGGTTATAATGTACAAATTGCGACCGAAGGCCAGTACACATTAGCTTATGATGTATTTCCAAATCCTACGGATACTCGCACGTTTATTCCTTTCCTCAAGAATATTGAAGAAAGGTACTTCAAGTTACCCAAGTATATTGTCGCTGACGCCGGTTATGGTAGTGAACAAAATTATAGTGAGGTATTACATCGAAATAGAACTCCACTCATTACGTATAATTCCTATCGGATGGAAAAGAAAAAGAAATATAAAGAAAATCCTTTTTATGTGTCAAACTGGGACTATGATTCAGACAGCGACTTCTTTACTTGCCCAAACGGAAAGAAGGTACCTTTTCAATATCTATCGAATCGAACAGATAAAGCCGGATTTAAACGAACCTTTCGTGTCTATGAATGTGAAGATTGTTCGGGATGTCCATTACGCGTTCATTGTACCAAAGCAAAAGGAAATCGTAAGATTTTCTATAATGCCCATTGGGAACAGCAAAAAGCATATATAAGAGAGCAGCTTTCAAAAGAAGAAAAGGGAGAAATCTATGGAAAACGTAAAATAGATGTAGAACCTGTCTTCGGATTTTTGAAGGCTAATTTGCGTTTCACTCGTATGTCAGTGAGAGGCAAATCGAAAGTGGAAAATGAATTAGGATTCGCCTTTATGGCGGTGAATTTAAGAAAGTACACCGCCTTCAGGCAAAATACAAGCCTAAATTATAACAAAAAAGATTCCAGCTATCATTTTTTGATAACTGGAATCTTTTTTAACTTCATAAGGGCTAGTTATGTCCCAGCCCCTTTTTATTGTTTCTTAATTCTGTTGTCTCATTCTCTTTATTCGTTGCGTTTTCTGGTTCTTTCCTTATGTAGTCGTAATCGATAAATACCTAACACGAGTGAAATAATAACTAAACTCTCTGTAATTGGCATTTGCATAACACTACTGAAAATCGTAAGTACAAATACACCAATTGCCAACATGATATATACCACAATCGTTTTAATCATCGGAAGCTTTCTAGCAAACCCCAGCTTAAATGCAATAATACTAAAGATAAGATTTAAAATATATAATCCTTCAAACAAATATTCCGTTCCAACTTGCTCGAGAACAAAATCAAATACTAGACTGAAATTCGAGTTCATATGTATCCCCCACTACTTATGTATAGCAATTTAAAATCCTTTTATTATCATACTAAATATTTAGCATGTTCGCCAGCCTAATATATGGTTACATACTTATATAAAACCCTTTGATCAAATAATCGATTTCCGATATACTAGATTTTGAGATAAAAGAGGTGTGGACATGAAAAATATAAATTTTCCAATGCTCTTATTAGCATTACTCGTTATTTTAATGTTTGTTGGCGTCAGCATATCGATAGCCTACCGTAATATATGGTTAGTGATTTTGTTTATATTATTGGGATTTGCTTTTATGGGATTTGGTATAAGCTTAAAGAAAAAGAGGAAGTGACTTTAAAAAGTCACTTCCTCGCTTTACGTACGTAATCTTCAAGAATGTTCTGTTGTATTTGTGGGTTACAGGTGAAGACAGAGTTCTTATCTAACATATTTATTTTATCCCCATCAATCGTTGAAGTTACTCCACCTACTTCATTAACAATAACCATTCCTGCCGCAATATCCCACGGTGAAAGACTAAGCGTTAAGTAGCCATCTAAAATGCCTTCAGCTACGTATGCAAATTCCAACGCTGCGGAACCATAAGTTCTCGTGCCTCTTATATCCCGAACGAGCTGTTGCATGATAGTTTCATCGACTAGACGATTCTTACACAACCAAAAATGGTTTAATCCGATGATCGCCTCATTAAAACGGACGTCTTGATTTAATAAAGGAAGTCTCGTCTCGCCTTTATAAGCCCCTTTTCCTCGTTGTGCACTATACAATATATCATCCATCACATTGTAAATAAGCCCAATCTCACCGATGTTGTCATGATAAATTCCAATTGATATAGCAAAATTTCTCTTTTGATGAACAAAATTCATTGTTCCATCAATTGGATCGATGATCCAAACCGTTCCATCCATTGTTCTTATCTCATCACCAAAACCCTCTTCACTTAATATAAAATGTTCTGGATATTTTTTCTTTATCCGGGAAGCAAAGAAAGCTTCTGTATCTTTGTCCATTGTCGTGACTAAATCATTTGCATTGGATTTTGTATCAATAGTTAATGGATCGTTCATATGATTTCTAATTGTCCTTCCAGCTTCAAGTACCCATTCTACCGCTTGATGGTATACTTCTTCACGATACACTTCATCCATATGTATTCCTCCAATGTTTTCTATATAATACTATAGTATCAGAACTCTTGATGCGAGTCATCGGTTTCACTACCTTAGCTATAATCATTTCTAGTTAGTAAGAAAAAAGCGCAAGCGCCAAATTAGAAATGTAGTGACTGGAGTGAGTCAACAGACATAAAGGAATCACGGTGAGCTTGCGAGCCGATGATGACTTAGATTAGGGCGATTCGTGAAGTCGCCTCGTTTCTGGGTGCTAGAGCTGGACGCGGCTCAATATTTCCATATTTATCCACATGGGCAAATTTAATAATTTCATTATCTAGACTATGAAAAAACCCTCAATACGGATGAAATACCGTTATTGAAGGTCAAAGCACTCTATTCATTATCAATCTCCATTAGCTGTCTCCTCAGCTGCTTTAATCGCTCTTTACTTTTTATAATTCCTACAGTATCTTCACTCTTCATCGCATCATAAAGTGTTACAAGTTCATAATCAATTTCCATGCGGATCACAGGCAATTTTTCTTGGGCTTCTTTACGACGTAAAGCCTCCATAACGTACTTCAATTTGTACACAACCTTTCGATCGCTTTTAATATATTTATGAATATCATCACCATTTGGTTCAATAAATCTTATAATTCCGCTACTTATTGTTATAATTTCCCCTTAAAACGACTTGTTTAAACATTATATTTATAAAACTTGACTTGCTTTAATAAATACTTAATAATAATTATTATAATTAGAATCTGCAGAAATACACCTTGATAACTAGACAGAAGAAAGGGAGATTAAAATGGTTTTTAATGGTTTTGAAAAAAAAGATTTTGATACATTTTTCATTGATGGACTTGAATCAAGAATGGAGGCAATTCAAACACGGATACAGCCAAAATTTCAAGAAATCGGTAGCTTTTTGGCAGATTATTTAGCTACGCAAGTAGGGAATGAAGTATTCGTACATATTGCCAAGCATGCGCGTAGAACAGTAAATCCGCCAAAAGATACATGGCTAGCTATTGCTGCGAATAAACGGGGATACAAAAAACACCCACACTTTCAGGTAGGTTTGTTTGATGATCATGTATTCATTTGGTTAGCACTGATTTATGAACTAGATCATAAATCAGCCATTGCCCAGACATTCATTAATAGTTTTGATGAATTAAAACAACTTCCTAAAAACTTTGTCGTATCACTAGATCATATGAAAAAAGATGCAAAAAGTATAGAAGACTTAGAGCTAAAAGATGTTAAACGATTCCGCGACGTAAAGAAGGCTGAATTTCTAGTTGGTCTACATTTAGATAGAAATGATGACCGTGTGTATGATGGAGACGCATTCTTACATCAAGCAACAAGTACCATTGATTCT
The DNA here is from genome assembly GCF_034190895.1 of Virgibacillus sp. M23. Taxonomy (NCBI): domain Bacteria; kingdom Bacillati; phylum Bacillota; class Bacilli; order Caryophanales; family Bacillaceae; genus Virgibacillus; species Virgibacillus sp. M23. The sequence continues at coordinate 63,886 of NZ_JAWDHA010000015.1, forward strand.
CTACTACCTTTCTATAAAAAAGCAGTAAATAGTAAATAGTATAGTGAACTACTCCCCCCACTTACCCTTACGGGTTGCTTGAAGAGGGGGCTTCTTGGGTAATCGCCACTTTTGGTAGCTGACGAAATGGACCAAGCTAACCCTCTTGTTCCAAGAGTTTATATTTTCATTAGGCACTTGCTAATAAGCGAATGCCTTCTTTTTTGATATGAAGCGCTGAATTATAATCTCTATCGAGATTTAGCCCACACGAACAAGCGTATGTTCTAATTTCTATAGGCATTGGTTGGGTATTTCCGCAACTCGAACAAGTTTTGGTAGATGGGAACCATTTATCAATATCCTTTGATTTTCAATCTATTTTTTTACTACTTCAATAGGCGAACCGCCAGTTGTCAACAAACCAAAACTTCTTGACCAAAACATTTCTTTCCATAACTTTTTACGAACAGGAGGAAAATCCCTCTTGCTAAGTCTTGAACTGGCACTTTTATAGGCATTGATGAATTTCGATCATTCACTGTTGGGTTGTGCTTTGAACAAAAAAGGAAAAAAGCCTTTGGGCTGTCGCCCAACCGAAATTCATCTCCCCCCTTACCGTTGGGCTCCGCCCTTCACACGCTTGAAGATGGAGACTTCTTTCGGAAGTACGTTAAAATACGCTTCGCCAGTTTTATTTCATAGATATTTTATGTTGATCTGAATCCCTTGCGTGTCTTATAACCGGAAAGCATGCATATCCAGATCCCTGTTCAAATTCTCGAAATAGTTTCTTCTCTTCACTCTTCGAGGGAACGACCTTCTTAAAATCATTATATACAGTCAATAATACAGTACGGTCAACGTTTTTTTCATATGCTTGTTCGACCAGTGAAAAGAATTGAACCACCTGTATTACTTCCTCCTTCGTCCAGGTTTCATCAATAGGATAATGATAACTCATGCCACGACCCCTTTCAGCATCAAGCTTTTATGTTTTGATAAGTCTCTTTCTATAACTATCTGGAAGATATTCTTCTCTGTGTCTGCTTCGCTCATTGCAGCAATCTGCTAACTCACTAGCATTCCCTACCGATAAATCAGCAAAAGCCGAATGAGCTAATCTCTTTGAAAGATTGGGTTTTTAATGTTTTTTAATGTTTAATTGCTAAAAACCTTTTCTAAAGAATTATATCAATAACTATTTCTTCTATTTTAGCATTTATTCTTGTTGAACGACTAGTATTTATGGTTGTCTTTTGCTATAATACTTTCGATATTTTAGTCTGACATCATAGAGAGGTGTTCCTATTGGATGAACAGCATCATACACCATTATTTACCGGTGTATTAGAACATATTAACAAAAATCCTATCCCCTTCCATATACCAGGTCATAAACAAGGAAGGGCTGCTGATGATACATTTCGTACGTTCTTAGGCGAGAATGCCTTTAAGATGGATTTAATTAATATTACACCTTTAGATGATCTACATCATCCACAAGGAATTATTAAGCATGCTCAAGAACTAGCTGCCAAAGCATTTGGTGCGGAGCACACCTTTTTTTCTGTGCAAGGAACAAGCGGTGCTATTATGGCAATGGTAATGAGCGTCTGTGGCCCTGGTGATAAAATAATTGTACCCAGAAATGTCCATAAATCTGTAACAGCTGCCATTATTTTTTCTGGTGCTATACCTGTTTTTATTCATCCAGAATTAGATAAAGTATTAGGTATTTCTCATGGAATTACGCCAACTTCTATTGAGCAAGCTCTTGAAGCACACCCGGAAGCTAAGGCGGTTTTGGTTATTAACCCTACCTATTTTGGTATTGCAGCAGACTTAGAAGAAATTGTAAAGATGGTACATTCATATCGTATACCTGTTTTAGTTGATGAGGCACATGGAGTACATATTCATTTCCATGATGACTTACCAATATCTGCCATGCAGGCTGGAGCTGACCTTGCCGCTACAAGTGTTCATAAATTAGGAGGATCATTAACCCAGAGTTCGATTTTAAACCTTCAAGGTACGCTTATTTCACATGAACGAGTACAAACAGTTATATCAATGCTAACAACGACTTCTACTTCCTATTTACTGTTAGCTTCTTTAGATACTGCAAGAAAACAATTAGCTACTAAAGGGAAAGAGCTCCTAACCAAAACGATAGAACTTGCCAACTATGCCAGAATTCAAATCAACAGCCTAGCTTATCTTTATTGTGCTGGCTCTGAATTATTAGGATCAGAAGCAATAAATCAATATGATCCGACTAAGTTAATCATTTCCGTGAAAGATTTAGGAATTACCGGTTATGAAGCTGAACTATTTTTAAGGGAAAAGCATGCAATAGAAGTAGAACTTTCCGATCTCTATAATGTATTATGCATCATTACCCCTGCCGATTCTCTTTCTTCCATTAGTAAATTAATGGAGGGGCTAAATCATCTAGAAAAAGTTAAGAAACAATCTGTAACGGATGTACAAGTTACCATACCCGATATTCCCATCCTTGCTTTAGCACCTAGAGATGCATTTTATGCAGAGACAGAAACCGTTTTATTTAAGGAGGCAGCAGGTAGAATCAGCGCAGAATCCATTATGATCTATCCACCAGGGATTCCTATATTTATACCTGGAGAGATCATTACGAATGAAAATATCTCTTATATTCAAAAAAATATTGATGCTGGACTACCTGTACAAGGACTTCTAGATGAAACACTTGAAACGATCCAGGTAATTAAGGAATATAAGCCGTTTAAATGATTTTAAACTAATAACTAGGTTAACCATAATAGCAAACAATTTTTTATACTCTTTATCCACATTCCACATAAATTAGCCTATAATCATATTTTTAAATCCCATAATTGTACACAAAAAGATAGCTAGCCCTAATGAGAGCTAGCTATCTTTAATAGGTATATATTAACTTTATTATTTATTTTCACGGCAAGTCGGACAAGTACCATATAAAGTGGTAACTTTCTCTTCATCATAATGTTCAATGACTTTTTGACAATCTTGGCAAACAACTGTGCCCATTTGGCCCAACTCCTTTTTAATGAATTGTGATAGCGTATTCATATTATAATATGTCACATTAAAAAAATCAACCTTAAAATAGTATGACACATTTAATAATTAATCCAAATTAAAAACCGCTACTTTTCGCAGCGGTTGTAGATTACAGTATTATAATGTTTTGATTAGATGAGGATCAACCATTTCATAGCCCTTATCTCTCAACCCATTCACAATATTCTCTAATGCCTCGTTTGTCCATTCACGGTCATGCATCAATAAATTAGCGCCGGGTTTGAGCAGTGAATAATCAACCCCTACTTCAGGCCCCTCACCTGTTATCATTGCCGTGGTCAATTTCTTTGCATCCATATAAGGCTTAAAATAATCATATCCATATGTCCAATTCATTAGGACCATTCCTTCATCTTTTACAACCTGTTTTGAATGCTCCGTGTTAGACCCATGCGGTGCTCGAAAAAATAATGGTTTTTCGCCAATTATTTCTTCAATTTGATCACTAACTCTCACTATTTCTTTCGTTTGCTCTTCATCCGTTAAATCTTTTAAATTTGGGTGACTGTATGTATGATTACCAATTACAAATCCCATTTCATGAATTTGTTTTAGCATATCTCTTTGCTCTGGTGTCTCTAAGAAGTGTCCATTTACAAAAAAGATAGCATTTACATCTAACTTTTTTAAAGTGTTTGCCATTTCCAAAGCATGTTTATCAGGTACATCATCAATGGTTAATAAGACTACTTTTTCATTCGTATCTTCACCCAAAGGTACAACTGATGAATCATCCGCTATTTCATACATAGGCTCGGTTTGATCTTCCTCTTTGTTTTTTATGACCTCGGCATTTGAATCTTTGCCCTCTAATTCTCCACTGCTTTCTTTGTCGGTAGAATCGGTTGAATGATCCTGTTCTTGCTCTGGTTGTTGCATCGCTTCATTTGCACCACATCCAGCAAGCAGAAAAAGTCCTATCGCGATTATAAGTGTTATGAATGATGTCTTCATCAGATCGTCCCCTTGTTTAGTTTATTATTCTGTCACCTATATTATAGCCTCCATAAAATGCACTGACAATATGAGTAATATACCATTTCCTATAAAGTGAAAGTTTAAACACACTACGAATTGGGTAAGAAAATATATGGTATGATCCTCTTTGACAAGGGAATAGTAAAAGCATGAGGTGTGAGATTTGCCTCAGACCTTTACTATATGTTTTAATACACTAAGTGCGCCTACTACATAAGATCAAAGAAATTTTAAATAGAAAGGACAATTTTTGTGAAAAAAGTAACACGCGTATTTTATATCTCAGCTATTATCGCATTATTGTTTATTATTTGGGGCATTATCCCGAAAGATATATTGCCTAATGGAAATTTGGATAATGTAACGTCAATTATTCAAGGCTTTTTGGTAGATAAATTTGGATGGTTTTACTTATTAAGTGCAACTGCATTTCTAGGATTTGCGATCTACCTTATTTTTTCAAAATATGGAAACATCAAGTTAGGTCGACCAGGTGATAAGCCAGAATATAGTTATTTAACATGGTTTGCTATGCTTTTTAGTGCCGGTATGGGAATTGGACTTGTTTTCTGGGGTGCAGCAGAGCCTATTTCCCACTTTCATAACCCTCCATTTGGAGAAGCAGAAACGAATGATGCAGCTAAAGCAGCAATGCAATATAGCTTTTTCCACTGGGGATTTCATCCATGGGCAATCTATGCAACGATTGCATTAGCACTAGCTTATTTCAAATTCCGAAAACAGGCTCCAGGTGTGGTTAGTGCCATACTAGAGCCGCTATTTGGTGATCGCATTAAGGGTGGATGGGGTACCGCCGTAGATTTCATTGTCGTATTCGCAACTATTTTTGGTGTTTCAACCTCCCTTGGACTTGGCGCCATTCAAATTAGTGGTGGTCTTTCCTTTGTAACGGGTATTGAATCAACAATAACCTTGCAGTTAATTATTATTGCTATTGTTACAGTATTATACATGACTTCAGCTATGACAGGTTTAAACAGAGGAATTAAATATTTAAGTAATGCAAATCTAATGCTCGCATTATTATTAATGCTTTTCGTATTATTCTTAGGGCCAACGAATTTTATCATGAACTTTTTCACGACAACTCTAGGAAGTTATTTACAGAACCTTCCTAGCATGAGCTTAAGAATGACTCCATTCAACGAAGAAAATGCAGAATGGATTAATGGCTGGACCATTTTTTATTGGGCATGGTGGATTGCTTGGGCCCCATTTGTAGGAACATTTATCGCTAGGGTTTCCCGCGGTAGAACGATACGTGAATTTGTTTTAGGCGTCCTGCTCGTACCAACTATATTCGGAGCACTTTGGTTTTCAGTGTTTGGTGGATCAGCCATACACTTAGAAGCGAATGCAGGTGCTAATATCATGCAATACATTGAAAGTGGCGGTGAACAATTAGCCTTGTTTGCTGTACTAGAACAATTTCCTATTGGTATCGTTATATCCATCATTGCAATTTTATTAATCTGTACATTCTTCATTACATCAGCAGATTCAGCAACTTTTGTATTAGGAATGCAAACAACAGGCGGTAGCCTAGACCCAGCTAATTCAGTAAAATTCATTTGGGGTATTATACAATCGAGTGCTGCAGCAGTACTACTTTGGCAAGGTGGATTAAATGCTTTACAAACGGCATCCATAATAGCTGCCTTTCCATTTGCCATCATAATGCTACTTGTTGTTATCTCGTTAGTTAAGTCATTTAGACAGGAAGCAAAGGAAATTGATTTAGGAAGCAAAAGAAGGGGTTAGAACCTCAGCTTGTAGAAAAAGCCTTGTGTGTTTTCTACAAGCTTTTTTTGCGCAAACAGCAATAACAACATTTTTTTTCTTTGAAGCTACGTTTTATTTTTTCTTTTCTCATACGGAAAATCCACTTACCATCATTAGAAAGGCGGTTCAAACGAACCTGCTCTTCCTTCTCACACATGACGAGTAACAGTTTTCTGGTGCTTGTGTACATTTTGCAAGACTCGAATCCCTATTACATCTGCATTTCGTTTTATTTATAGCTTTATTACTAATCCAACAGATGCGTTTCAATCCATTAACAGTTCAATAACAAACGCTATGTTAAGCATTCTATTTGGTAAACTGATGTATATATGATTATTAAACAGGTAGGTGAGGAAAATTAGAAGCTTATTCATCCCTGTACTTGCTTTATTCCTACTGATTTTTTCATCAGGATGCCAAGCGACAAATGCAACTACAATAGACGTTATTTCATTTCAACCGAATGGTTACAATGTTATGTTTTTTACAAATAACTCGAATAGTGATTTAGAGAATATATATTTTGATGCAATTATTGAGATAAAAGCTAAATATCCATCCGCTTTTAAAGATGTACAAAAAGAGGAAAAAACGATGGACGATTTAGAAATGGGATTAAAACCTGAATCACCTTCCTTAGTTATCATGAAAAACGGGAAGACAATCGAACATTTATCTGGAGATATAGCAAAAAATGATCTCATGGATAAATTAGAGCAAATCATCAACTAATAGATGGACTGAATGCTCCTATAAGTTGTTTGAAATAGAAAAAAACTCCCCCAGAAATAGTTTATCTTCTGCGGGAGTTTTCTACTATGTCTTATAGCAAAAATAGCAGTGGTTTTACCTGTACCTGGCTTAGATAATAATAACGACTAGACTGCCAGCTAAGGAACTCTTTATGCGAATAAAAAAGGCTACCTCAGCTGTTGTGAGATAGCCTCTAATTTATATTACAGCATATGAATTGGTGTACCTAAAGCTACCTCTGCAGCTTCCATCGTAATCTCACCTAAACTAGGATGAGCATGAATAGTTAGTGCGATATCCTCTGCTGTCATTCCAGCTTCAATCGCAATACCAATTTCAGCAATCATATCACTAGCATTTGGTCCAGCGATTTGTGCCCCAATTACAAGACCGTCTTCTTTACGAGTGATTAATTTCATAAATCCATCACTATCATTTAATGATAGCGCACGACCATTAGCAGCAAATGGGAATTTAGCAGCTTTTACATCGTAACCAGCATCTTTTGCTTCTTGTTCAGTATAACCAACTGATGCTAATTCTGGATCAGAGAATACAACTGCAGGCATACCTATATAATCAATCTCTGATTTTTCTCCACTAATTGCTTCCGCAGCAACCTTACCTTCATAAGATGCTTTATGAGCAAGTGGCATACCTTCTACAATGTCACCGATAGCATAGATATTATCTATGTTTGTGCGACATTGTTTATCAATTTTTATTAGACCACGATCATTCATTTCAATACCTACTTGTTCTAGACCAAGCTCTTGGGTATTAGGACGACGACCAACTGTTACTAATACATAATCTGCTTCAACGGTTTCCTCTTTACCATTAACTTCATAGGATACTTTTACGCCATCTTTGGTTTCTTCAACACCTTTAGCCATAGCTTCTGTGATGATATTTACACCTTTTTTCTTCAGACGTTTTTTCACAACTTGCTTCATTTGTTTTTCGAAGCCACCGAGAATATCCTTTGTACCTTCAAGTACTGTTATTTCAGTACCAAAATTAGCATACGCTGTACCAAGTTCAGTTCCAATATATCCTCCACCGATAACGACCATTTTCTCTGGAATTTCTTTAAGGTTTAAGGCACCCGTAGAATCCAATACACGTTCAGAGAATTTAAATGTTGGAATTTCAATTGGTGTAGAGCCTGTTGCAATAATACAGTTATTAAAGGTATATGTTTGAGAGTTTTTCTCATCCATAACTTTTGCTGTATTTTTATCCACAAAGTAAACTTCACCTTTGATAATATCTACTTTGTTACCTTTTAACAGACCTTCTACTCCTGATGTTAATTTATTAACAACAGTACCCTTCCATTCTTGGACTTTAGTAAAATCTACAGTTACGTTCTCTGTTTTAATACCTAACTGTTCATTTCCATAAGCATGTTCTGTTAAATGTCCTGCTTGAATTAATGCTTTTGATGGGATACACCCAACATTTAAGCAAACTCCCCCGAGGTTACCTTTTTCAACAATTGTAACTTTTTGACCTAATTGTGCAGCTCGAATGGCAGCAACATAGCCACCTGGTCCAGCTCCAACAACTAACGTATCTACTTCAATTGGGAAATCTCCTACAACCATAACCTACGCCTCCATCATAATTAATTGTGGATCGCTTAATAATCGCTTAATTTGATTTAGCGCTAACTGTGCAGTTGCACCATCAACAATGCGATGATCAAAGCTTAATGATAATGCGAGTACCGGTGCAATTACTATCTCTCCATCTCGAACAATTGGTTTATCAGCAATTCTGCCGATTCCTAGAATTATTGCCTCCGGATAATTTAATACCGGCGTAAACCATTGTCCGCCTGCAGAACCAATATTTGTAATTGTATTTGAAGCACCCTTCATCTCTTCAGGTGATAGTTTACCACTTCTAGCCTTTTCTGCCAATTCATTAATTTCTTTAGAAATAGCAAAAATAGATTTACGATCAGCATTTTTTACAACCGGAACAAGTAGTCCTTTTTCTGTATCAGCTGCAATTCCAATATTATAATAATGCTTCTGAACAATTTCATTTGTCTCATCATCCACCGCAGCATTTAAAATCGGGAATTTCTTAGAAGCAGATACAAGCGCCTTCGCTACATATGGCAAGTAAGTTAGTTTAATATCTTGCTCCGCAGCTACAGCTTTAAATTTCTTGCGATGTGCTACTAATTCTGTAACGTCAACTTCGTCCATTAACGTAACATGCGGAGCTTTCGTTTTCGAATTAACCATTGCTTTAGCAATAGCTTTTCGAATTCCACTCATCGCTTCACGTGTTTCAGGATAGTTACCTTCAGTCACAGCAGTTGTAGCCGTAGGTGCAGAAGCTTCTTTTTTCGTTTCTTTAGCTTCTTCAGAAGTTTTAGCAGGCTGATCACCGCTTAGGAAGCTATCAATATCCTCTTTTAAAATACGGCCATTTTTCCCAGAACCAGTAACCTCTGAGATATTCACATCGTTATCACGCGCATATTTTCTAACGGAAGGCATTGCGATCACTCGTTTGTCGCTACCATCATTTGTAGTATCTTGCTTTTTATCAGCTGCTGTTTCTTGTTTTTCTTCTTCTTTAGGAGCTTCTTCTTTATTATCTTCAGAAGCTGAATCTTCTGATTCATAACCTTCTGCGTCAAACGTTATTAGTACATCTCCTACAACAGCTACCGTTCCTTCATCCACATGGAGTTTTTTTACTGTACCCTCAACTGGAGAAGGGATTTCTACGACAGCTTTATCATTTTGGACTTCACACAATACATCATCTTCTTTGATGTCATCGCCCTCATTTACGAACCATTTGACAATTTCGCCTTCATGAATTCCTTCACCAATATCTGGAAGTTTAAATTCAAATGCCATTCGTATTACCTCCTATCTCTTATTAAAAATTCATTACAGTGTTTACTTTTTCTACGATGTCTTTATGGTTTGGTAACCATACTTCTTCTGCTGCTGAGAAAGAATATACTGTATCTGGAGCTGCAACACGTAATACTGGTGCTTCTAAATGTAAAATTGCACGCTCTTGAATCTCAGCTACAACATTTGCAGCAATACCTGCTTGACGCTGTGCTTCTTGGACAACAACGACACGATTTGTTTTCTTAACAGATTCGATAATGGTATCAATATCTAGAGGTGAGATCGTACGTAAGTCGATAACTTCAGCCTGTACACCATCTTTTTCTAATTCCTCTGCTGCCTTCAATGAAGCGTGTACCATGGCACCATAGGAAATAAGCGTAACATCTGTTCCCTCACGCTTAACTTCAGCCTTTCCTAAGTCGATTGTATATTCTTCCTCAGGTACTTCTCCGCGGAATGAGCGGTATAGCTTCATATGTTCTAGGAATAGCACTGGATCATTATCACGAATAGCTGAAATCAGCAAACCTTTTGCATCATATGGAGTTGAAGGAACTACTACTTTGATTCCTGGTTGTTGTGCAATTAATCCTTCTAAAGAATCAGCATGTAGCTCTGGAGTGTGTACTCCACCACCAAAAGGTGAGCGAATTGTAATTGGTGAACTATGTGATCCACCAGAACGATAGCGCATACGTGCCATTTGTCCACTAATAGAGTCCATTACTTCATATACGAAGCCGAAGAATTGAATTTCTGGTACTGGTCGATAGCCTTGTAAACCGAGTCCAATTGAAAGACCACCAATGCCAGATTCAGCTAACGGTGTATCAAACACACGATCTTCGCCAAATTCAGCTTGCAGTCCTTCAGTAGCACGGAATACGCCACCATTTTGACCAACATCTTCTCCGAACACAAGCACATTTTCATCATTTTTTAATTCTGTGCGTAATGCATCCGTGATTGCTTGAATCATTGTCATTTGTGCCATGATTTACTTCGACTCCTTTTCTTTGTATTCTTCCATTTGTTCTTGAAGGTTATATGGAAGTTCCTCATACATATTGCTAATAAAATCCGTTACTTTTTGTTTTGGATACTCATCAGCTTGCTTGATAGCTTTTTTGATCTCTTCTTTTGCTTCTTCAATTACTTTGCTTTCGTCTTCTTCAGACCATAGATTTTTACCTTCTAAGAATTTGCGGAAGCGAACAAGTGGATCTTTTTTCTCCCATTCGTTATCTAAATCATCTGTACGATAACGTGTAGGGTCATCTCCAGCCATCGTATGTGGACCATAACGATATGTTAATGTCTCAATAAGCATTGGGCCCTCACCATTAATAGCACGTTCACGAGCGTGTTTAGTTACAGCATAAACAGCAAGTACATCCATTCCATCTACTTGGATTCCTTCAATACCAGCAGCTACAGCTTTTTGTGCCAACGTTTTAGCATTTGTTTGCTTTTCAACAGGTACTGAAATCGCGAAGTAGTTATTTTGTACAAAGAAAATAGCAGGCGCTTTATATGCACCAGCAAAGTTTATTCCTTCATAAAAGTCCCCTTGTGATGTACCGCCATCACCAGTGTAAGTTACAGCAACTGCTTTCTTACCACGTTTTTTAATACCTAGAGCTACACCAGCAGTTTGTACATATTGTGCTCCAATAATAATCTGTGGACTAACTGCATTTACACCTTCAGGCATTTGATTACCATGAAAATGACCTCTTGAGAATAGGAAAGCTTGGTATAAAGGTAATCCTTGCCAGATTAATTGTGGAACATCGCGATATCCTGGTAAAAGAAAATCATCCTTTTCCAATGCAAATTGACTTCCTAATTGAGAAGCTTCTTGACCAGCAGTTGGTGCATAGAATCCTAAACGCCCTTGACGATTTAAAGCAATAGAACGCTGATCTAACACACGAGTGTATACCATTCTACGCATTAGTTCCTTTAATTCGTCATCAGATAGTTCGGGCATATCATCTTTATTGACAATCTTTCCATCTTCGTTAAGAATTTGGAACATTTCGAACTGACTTTCAACACTTTCTAATACGTGTTTCAAAATAGTTCACCTCTTCCTTTCTTTATATCCTTATTGGTATTGTCATTTCTAGCGTACCCAAAATACGAAAAAAATCTGTACTTTTTGCTATTAACTATGTACCCTTTTCCGTTTTAGATTAATCAAAGCTACTTTCACATTTATCTGTTACATAAATAAAGCAAAAATCATTAGTACAATTTCTTTTCATGTAAATTCTAGCTTAATTATTTCAGTTGGTCAAACACTTTGTTTTTATTAATTTATTTTTAAAACAGCCTAATAATGGCTAGTGATTTATATGGCATTTACCTCCCCTCTGTTATATTACATATTAAAAACTGTATTATAATCATTACCATTAAAATATTTATAACCAATGTTTCTATATAAAAATTAAAAAAACGGAGCAAAATTCGCTCAGTCCTTATCACTAAATGCTCAGATTTACGCTTCCTCTAGTAGCTATTATGGAATAATAGCTACTGCTTGCTTGACCACCACTCCGGCTGCCCACTTCCCTTTCC
>NZ_JAWDHA010000016.1:0-72634 GCF_034190895.1 Virgibacillus sp. M23
GCAACGTGTTCTTCTTTGCAAAGTTAGTTGAGGCCGTGCCCACGGAAAGCGAAGTAATTAGTCGGAGCATTGCCAATATACATCTAACATTTCAAAATAACTACTTGGCTTAACGCAGTCATTGCACCGATTTTATACTTTCTTAACTTATAAAAAAGAGCTTGAATTTTTTCAAGCTCTTTACTAGATTATTGTCTTCTATTTTTGGAATTTATATGGACTTCTTTACTAACTTGTTTCATTCTTTCAATAATACGACCAGCTTTGACTTGCTCTACACCACTTTTCGTTTGAGCAAGGTGATCTTCCAGCTGCCCCATACTATAATTGGAAGTGAAAAAAACTGGGAGTCCTTCCATCATTCGATATTGTAGCAACGAACCGAGAATCTCATCTCGAAACCAGGAAGATTGCATTTCCGCGCCAATATCATCAAGCATTAAAACATCTGCTTTTTTGAAGTAATCCAATTTTTTATTAACGGTATCGTCTTTCATCGAGGATTTTATCTCGCGTACAAACTCTGGCATATAAATGAGTGTAGAGGAAATATGAAGTTCTTTTAATTTATTAGCCAATGCTCCTAAAAAATATGTTTTTCCTACTCCAAACGGGCCATAAAAGTAAATACCTTTTTCAGGTATTCCAGATTTTGCTTCTTCAACAAATTGCAACAAGTCTCGGACTGCCTTACTACGTTTTGGATCTGTATCGATATCATCAATAGCTGCTTCTAAGATTTGCTTAGGCATGTATAAGCTTTGCACTAACTTTTGTTGCTCTTGTTGTCTCTCATGATCTATACGAAGATGGCATTTTTCATAAGATAAATGTATCTCTTTTCCCTCTACATATAGATTTGGAGAATATCCCTGAAGCATATTTTTACATTCAGCGAAGCAAGTACAATTATCACACTGTTTTGATTGTGACTTGTATTCATATAGTTTCATTAAGTTTTTATCAATTTCAGACTGTGGTAATTGAGGATGCTGAGATAGAAATACCGATATTTCAGGGTCACTTAAAATTTCATGCTTAATTTTTGTATAGTTTTCTTGAAAGTTATTATTTCCCCTCATCCACTTTTTTAGTGAAGATTGTACTGGCTTCATTTCAATCATCCTTAATCATGCTTATTTATTGTTACTAGAATATCGCCTTAGCAATTCCTCTAATTCACGCTGTTCCTTCGCTTCGTCGATTTCCTCTTCTTTGGTAGCAGTCGCCTGTAGTTGTTTTTTCTTTTGCTCTTTAAACCAGTCTGGAATAACCTCTTTTTTGTTTCTTACACCATAACTACTATTGGTTTTTTTAACTTTTTGGTAGCTATCTTTTTCTTTCTTTGCAAATGCCATAGCCTCTTTTGCAGTTTGTAAATTCGCTCTTGACCAATGACTGGCAATTTTTTCTACATATGCTTTAGATAATTTCATATTGGATTGCAGCAAAACGTAATGAATTAACACATTCATAACTGGTGATGGCAGACCTTGTGACGTCATAATATCACGAATCAATCGCAAATCTTGCTCTGAAGCATGGTTCCCGCTAGATAAATCTTCTAGCAATTGTCTAGGAGAAATGGTTTCTAATTGCTCAATTAATTGCTCCTCTTTAGTGAGTGGCTGTTTGGATTTTGAAGTAGCGTTTTTCATTTGACTTGTTTTAGCTGAAAGTCTTATATTATTCCCTCTATACTTTTGCTTAAATACATCGTGACACGCCGCTTTAAACTCTTCTGTGTTTAAACAATTTTCCTCCGTTAAAGCCCATAATACCGATTTTTCAATATCATGGGACTCTAAATTATACAGAAACATCATTTGCGAAATGAGTTTTCGATTTTGAGTAGTAAGTACTTTTCTTATAGGTATCATACGCTGTTTTAAAGCATGCTCCATCCACGAGAAATCTACATCCAGCATATCCAATTCAGCTTCTTCCACATCCATATTTTCTTGCTGGTACGATGGTGTTACCGTTTCAAAGACATCCTGGAACGTAGCTGTAATGTTTACACCAAAGGACTCGTTTGGTGATGGAGTGAAATGCTGCTTTAAAAATTGAAATTTATCATTACCTATATGATGATACAGCAGCTGTGAAAGCATTGGATCTTTAAAAAAATGCGCTGGTGAAAATAGCTGTTGTAATTCATACGTAAAAACATTATTCGACCCTTCCGATCTTTTAAATGTTTTTAACATTCCAATTGCTTCTAGTTTTAATCTGGCGCTATAGATCTCATCTAATGGTAAATTTAAATAATTCATCAATGTATGGTGTGTTTGGGGTTCTGATTTATTAAGCTGTAATTCGATTTCATGAAGAAGTGTTTGATATAATGTGACCGCTTGAATTCCAATTAACGGTTGGTACAAATGCGTTAGGGATTTAGCATAATCTACCGGTAGTGTTTCTTTAAGTACAACATAATATCCTTCAACAGGTAAAATCTTTCCTATCCTGTTCACCATTGCTCTAATCCTTTCATTTAAGCATATAATGTTTATTTATTCTCTGTATTAATTAAGTCTTTTAATTCATCAAGAAAAACGCTAATATCTTTAAATTGACGGTACACAGAAGCAAAACGAACATAAGCTACTTCATCCACTTTTGAAAGTCGATCCATAACCCTTTCGCCTACCTCTTTACTATCAATTTCTGATACTCCTTCATTACGCAGTTCTTTTTCTACCTCAACTGCAATTTCCTCTATTTTTTCTAGTGGAACCGGTCGTTTTTCACAAGCTCTGATTAAGCCTCGTATTAATTTCTCACGATTGAATTCTTGGCGCACTCCATCCTTCTTTACAACAATTAAGGGAACATCTTCAATTCGTTCAAATGTTGTAAATCGAAAGCCACACTGCTCACATTCCCTACGTCTACGGATGGATTGTCCTTCTTCAATTGGTCTCGAATCTAGTACCTTTGTGCTTTTGTTATGGCAATTTGAACACCTCATACCGTTCAACCCCACTCCTCATGTCTACCTATGCATGTCTTGTTTTGTAATGATTGGTAACTCTTTACTTATTTCGTTATAAAGTCGCTGTATTACCTTTGTACTATAGCCAAAATCAAATGGTAAAATCGATTCCGTAGTTACGGAAAAATCTATTGCAGTTTGATAGGGACGTACCATTATAATAGTTGCAATGATAAATGCCTTTTTTCCCTTTTTTATATTTACACTGATTTCACCATGTTCTTTCGATATTGAATGTAGTTGATACGTATCAGAACGTCTGAACATATCTTCTAGCGTACCCATTCCTTTATCTCTGGTTGTTTTATAATAATGTGTTTGGAGTGAGGTATCCCAATGGTTATCTCTAGTTTCAGCATGGTTGCTAAAAAATTTGGCCATCGTATTTCGTAACGACATTCTCAACACCCCAATTGCGTATATTTTTCATATGTATAGTATTACTATATTAACATGTTTTGCTTAAAACCTCTAACAGAAATAATTCGCTGTTAACTTCATAGTTTCAGAGAACAAAAGCCCAAGCGCTCGATTAGAAACGTAGTGACTGGAGCGAGGCAACGGAGATAAAGGTATTACGGTGAGCTTGCGAGCCGATGATAACTTAGATTAGGGTGATTCGTGGAGTCGCCTCGTTTCTGAAGCTGGACGTAGCTCAACACGCGCCTATTTATCCACACGACTAATTTTATAATTTCTTAGACAGTAAAAAAGGTCGATATTCTGCTGCAAGTTCCACAGACCATCGACCTTTTTGTACTTATTGAACTATTCATTAAGCCTTTTTACGACTTTCCTTTATATTAACAGAACCTAGCCCTCGTGGTATTTCAACTTTTTCAAAACGCTTTGCCTCAAGTGCATTTGCAATATACTGAGCCGCTATATTCGGATCGATAACCTCCCCGCATGTGTATACATCTATACTCGCATACCCATGTTCAGGAAAGCTATGAATCGTTAAATGCGATTCTGAAATAATGACTACACCGCTCACGCCATGTGGGGCAAATTTGTGAAAAGCAACCTCACGAATCTCAGCTCCTGCTTTTAAAGCAGCATCCACAAAAATTCGTTCGATTAAACGCATATCATTTAATTTATTAACATTGCACTGCCAAAGTTCCGCAATAACGTGCCTTCCCATTGTATCCATGTATTTATCCCCCTCATGGTATTGTTTCTTGAAGCCCTACTTTCTGCCACGGGGGAAAGTTAGTCCGATGAGGTCCTAACCCTTTAAGCAGAAAAACAAATTAATCAAGAATACAACGAAAAGTATAACCTGTTTCACAGACATTTGCAATATTTTTCACATTGCTTAGACAGTACATGTATATGCGCTAATGAACATTCCAGTTAGCTAATTTGCGCTTGTTTTTGATAAAGGTAACTTCCAACATACTTTGTTAAATCGATCACTCGTTTGGAGTAACCCCACTCATTATCATACCAAGCAAGAACCTTTACTTTATGATTATCCATTACCATCGTAGATAAACCATCAACAACTGCTGAAAAATCAGTTGTAGTATAATCAATTGAAACCAATGGTTCTTCACTATAGCTAACTATACCTTTAAAATCTGTTTCTTGAGCTTGTTTAAAAATATGATTAACCTCTTCAACCGAAATGGAATTCTTTACATCGACAACCAAATCAACTAGGGATACATTAGGTGTTGGTACACGTAATGCCATTCCATGTAATCTTCCGTTTAAGTGTGGGATTACTTCTCCTAGTGCCTTCGCAGCACCAGTAGACGTAGGAATAATAGATTGTGTGCAACCCCGAGCTCGTCTAAGATCCTTGTGCGGGTTATCTATATTCTTTTGATCATTTGTAAATGCATGCACTGTGGTCATTAATCCATTTTCAATTGAAAAATGGTCGTCAATTATTTTGACAATCGGTGCTAAACAGTTTGTTGTACATGATGCATTTGATATTACATCATCCTTTTCTGGATTATATACTCCTTCGTTTACTCCCATAACAATAGTTTGATCAACTTCCTTACCAGGTGCAGTAATCACTACTTTTTTCGCTCCAGCACGAATGTGCCCTCCTGCACTTTCTTTCGTTTTAAATTTTCCTGTTGCTTCAATAACAATATCGATATTTAACTCATCCCACGGTAAATTTTCAGGAACACGAGAATTTACAAGTTTAATTTTCTTATCACTAATCATAATTCCTTCATTAACCGCTTTCACTTCTTTATCAAAAATACCGTGAACACTATCGTATTTAATAAGATGCGCCAGTGTCTCTGCAGGATAACTTGCATTTATAGCAACAACTTCAAGTTGTTCATCCAAAATCGCTTGACGAAATACCATTCGTCCGATTCGTCCAAATCCATTTATAGCAACACGAGTTTTATTCATACAAAGTCCTCCCACTATAAGTTATACTTTTTCTCTTTATTTATTAATTAGTATAACACATTAGGAGGTATATGTGTGTTTTATTTTAGATTTATCCAGATATTTTAGTTTTCAAACAATTAACCAAAGGTATTAATGTGTTTGAGATTAAAAAAGAGCAAGAACAAACGTATGTAATATTGTGAAATTTAAATCAGTTGGGGTAAGCAATACCTCAACTGATTGTTAGTGGAACCAATCGGACATTTACTGGCAATCGATCCATATTGGGTTCACTTTATTGCTTAAAGTGGGGATCTTACTGCCAGTAAATACGAGATCCATTTATAAGCCAAACAACATAATACCGACCCTCGGAAGTTAGATTTTTCACTCTAACTTCACGGGGTCGGTATCAATCCGTTCGACTTTAGTTATGAAATGATGATTAGCTCCATTTAGTAATGGAAAATATCTAGACGACTCCTTGAGGGAAAAGGGCACGGTAAGATCTATACTGAATGAGAAGTATTTACCGCTACATTACTCAAGCACTCCTCTCATACTACACAAATCGGTTATAATTTTTTAGAAATGTAGGGTTTCTTTACAAGTTAACGAATTCCCCAAGTACGTAAGATTTCCTCCAGTTGTTCATAAGAAGCATGTTTTGTTCCATTGTTATCAATAACAGCATCTGCCATAGCAGCTTTTTCTTTAACAGGTATTTGTGAAGCGATCCGCTGCTTGGCTTCTTTCTCAGAATAACCATTTCGCTTCATCAGTCTTTCGATTTGCACATGCTCATCAACATAGACAACAATTGTTTTATCAACTAGATAGGCTAGTTTGCTTTCAAATAGTAGTGGAATATCTAGAACGACACACGCTGCTCCCGCTTTTACATAACCTTCTTTTCGCATTAGCATTTTTTCTCTTACGGCCGGATGAACGATATCGTTTAATTGCTTTCGCTTCGCTTCATCTGCAAAAATAATTTCGCCTAATTTTTCACGATTGAGCGTTTTATCCTCTCGTAATACCTGTTTGCCAAAGGCTTCAATGATTTGATCGTAAGCTATCTCTCCCGGATTAACCACTTCTCTTGAGATTTTGTCGGCGTCGACAACTGGTATGTTATGATCGTCAAACATAAGGGATACGGTACTTTTACCACTAGCAATACTTCCGGTTAACCCAATAATTAGTGCCATGTCCTCACCTCTTTAATAGTTGGCAGGTTGTACAGATATGAGTGCCTCGTCCACCTATCTTCATTTTAATAATTTGTTTACCACATTTTTTACATGCCTTATCCTCTTGTCCATAAACGAATAACTCTTGTTGAAACATCCCCATTTCTCCTTGACCATTTACATAAGAACGTATCGTTGTCCCACCCTGTTTTACTGCTTCCTGAATGGTTACAATTGCCTGTTTGCGAACTTCTGTAATTTCTTTATGCGTTAGCTTATTAGCTTGCCGCAATGGGTGAACTCCTGCACGAAATAATGTTTCATCAACATAAATATTTCCCAATCCAGCGACAATTCCCTGATCAAGTAAGGCCGATTTAATAACTCGTTCTGTTTTTTTTAATTTATTTATAAAGTAATCCGTTGTAAATGCAGGATCAAAAGGATCTGGCCCTAATAAGTTTAATGGTTTACTTTTCATTTCTTCCCCTTTTTTGAAAAGGTGCATTGTTCCAAACTTACGAACATCATTATACCGAAGCTCTTCCCCATTCGTAAAAGAAAAAATAATATGGGTATGTTTCTTTAGTGGTTCAGACGACTTCGTAACACGATATTTACCTTCCATCCGTAAATGTGAAACTAATACGTAATCATCTAATTGGAATAATAGAAACTTTCCTTTCCGCAAAATATCATGTATTGTCTGTCCAACAAGTTCCATTTTAAATTGTTCCAAGTCATCAGGCCGTTTTATTATTTTTCCCCAATGAACATCAACATGATCGATTGTTTTATTTAAAACGAACTGTTTTAACGTTTTTCTAATCGTTTCAACTTCTGGTAATTCAGGCATCTTATTATCTCCTTATTTTGCATCAAACCAGCTATCACCAAAGGCATAATCAACCTTTAATGGAACCATTAATTCTACAGTGTTTTCCATCATAGCTGGGACTATTTCTTTTAGTTTTTCTATTTCTGATTTTGGTGCTTCTAAAATGAGTTCATCATGAACTTGAAGCAGCATACGTGCCTGTAGTTTTTCATCTTTTAGCTTTCCATGCAGGTCGATCATCGCTTTTTTTATAATATCAGCAGCACTTCCTTGAATCGGCGTATTCATGGCAGTCCTTTCGGCAAAGCTCCGCAAATTAAAATTCCTACTTGTGATTTCTGGTAAATACCTTCTCCGATTCATCAATGTACTTACGAAGCCTTTGTGCTTCGCTTCTTGTACGATTTCATCCATATATGTTTTAACACCCGGATAGCTCTCGAAGTATCGCTCAATGAATTGCTTAGCTTCCTTCCTTGTAATTCCAAGGTTTTGAGAGAGTCCATAATCACTAATTCCATAAACAATACCAAAGTTTACAGCTTTTGCTTGACGGCGCATATTAGCAGTTACTTCGTCTTTATCAACATGGAATACATCCATCGCTGTTTGTGTGTGGATATCTGAGTCATTTTTAAAAGCAGCAATCAATTTTTCATCTTTAGCAATATGTGCTAATACCCGTAATTCTATCTGTGAGTAATCAGCTGCAAACATAACCCAATCCTCATTTGCAGGTATAAATGCATGACGTATTTTTCTACCTTCCTCTAAACGAATAGGTATGTTTTGCAGATTTGGATCAATGGAGCTTAACCTGCCAGTTTGCGTTAACGCCTGGTTAAATCGGGTATGGATTTTATTAGACTGTTTATTTACTACTTTTAATAAACCTTCAATATACGTAGATTGTAACTTTCCAAGCTGACGATATAACAACAGCTTTGGAATTATTTCGTGCTCACCTTGCAGCTGCTCTAAAACATCAGCAGCAGTAGAATAACCTGTCTTCGTTTTTTTTATAACAGGAAGCTTTAGCTTTTCAAATAGGATAGGGCCTAGCTGTTTGGGAGAATTTAAATTAAATGACTCGCCTGCCAATTCATGCACTTCTCGCTCAAGATCCGCTAATCGCTCTTTTAAATCAGTACGCATTTCTTCCAAACGATCCGCGTCCACTAAAACTCCGGTATGCTCCATTTCTCCTAAAATTAATGCTAATGGCATCTCAAGCTCTTTAAACAGCTCATATTGTTCGTTATCTTTTAGTTGTTGTTGCATCGTATCTCTTAAGCTAAACAATATGTTGGCTTTTCGAGCTACATGCTCCGCTAAAATATCCAATTCCGGTACCTTTTGTTTAGCACCCTTACCATACACTTCTTCATCAAATAGACAATCAGCCTGTCCCAGTCGGTTCGCTATCGCGGGAATATCGTGATTATTCTCAGATGGATTCAGTAAATACGATGCTAGTAGCATATCAAAGATTATGCCTTTTGTATGAATGTCATACCTCAGCAAAGAAACCAGTGTTTTTTTCGCATCAAATACGACCTTATGTTTACTCGCATCCTCCAACCAATTTTTAAATGCTTCAGAATTCAAGGCATTTTCAGTGGATATAAAGTAGGCATTGTCCTTATTGACTATACCAAACCCTTCAATTGCTGACTGATGGTAGTTTTCTCCTAGCATCTCTATAATCAATGCCTCTTCACCTGTAAACGTATCATTAGTAACGTTTGATAGAATAGTGTAATCTATTTCTTTCTTTGGAACATGATTACTTCCTACTTCTACTTCTCCTCCGTCAATTCGATTTAGTAGGGATTGAAAGCCTAGTTGCTTAAAAATATTAGTTACATTGTTTTGCTGATAGCCTTTGTAAGGAATATCATCTGTAGAAATAGTTATAGGCGAATCTTGATTTATTGTTACTAGCTCTTTACTCATAAATGCGTCATCTTTATGCGTAATGAGCTTTTCTTTTAATTTCTTACCACCAATATCATCAATATTTTCGTAGACTTGTTCTAAGGTATGAAATTGTTTTAAAAGTTTTACTGCAGTCTTTTCTCCAACACCAGGAACACCGGGTATATTATCCGATTTATCACCCATTAATGCCTTTAAATCGATAATCTGATCTTGGGTGATTTCCATTTTCTCTTTTAAAAATTGAGGTGTATATCGTTCAACATCACTAATTCCCTTTTTCGTCAAACTAACAGTAACCTTGTCGGAAACAAGCTGTAACAAATCCTTGTCACCAGAAATGACCGTTACATTCCATTCATCTGGTGTTACAAGCTTCGATAACGTTCCGATGATGTCATCCGCTTCATAATTCTCCAGTTGGTAATGGGCAATTTCAAATGCGTCCAATACTTCCTTAAGTAATGGAAATTGTTCCGATAACTCCGGTGGTGTTTTTTGGCGTCCCCCTTTATATTCTTTATATGTAGCATGTCTAAAGGTTGTTTTACCTGCATCAAATGCTACTAACATATGTGTTGGCTTTTCTTCTTCTAGTATTCTTAACAGCATTGTGGTAAACCCATATACAGCGTTCGTGTAAACACCTTTATCATTATTTAATAATGGCAACGCAAAGAATGCTCGATAGATAATACTGTTCCCGTCAATTAAAACCAGTTTATTGCCCATCTTCTCGCCTCCGTTAATTTCTTCATTAACCATATTTTATCATCCTAGCTTCATAAAGTGAAACGACATTCTCTATGTAAGCATATAACAGAAAAGATTACTGCCTTCCTTATCATTTTGTTCTTTCTTACTATGATGTGACTTCTTTCTAAACAGCTCTAAAAAAGAAGAAGATGGGACAAAACAAAACTTCATTACTCAAATACGAATAATCATGTTATCAATAGGAGCATCACCGACGCATCATGAAAATATACTCGCTTTCCGCGGGAACGGCCTTAGCTAACTTGGTAAAGAAAAACACGTTACCAAGTGGAGCTTCGAACTCGTGCTGTTCCTGCTAGATAAGGAAGGCTTCGGCAGCGATACATCGGCGCAGAAAAACGTTCTTCTTTTGAAGGAGCATTGCATTTTCAGGTGCTTCATTAATTATTCTAAGAACAAAAGCGCAAGCACCCGATTAGAAACGTAGCGAATGATGCGAGTCAACGGAGATAAAAGAATCACGGTGTGCTTGCGAGCCGAATTAGATTAGGGCGATTCGTGAAGTCGCCTTGTTTCTGGGTGCTGGAGCTGGGCGCGGCTCAACACGCCCCTATTTATCCACATCGGCACATTTTATACTTTCCTAGACCACCAAAAAGCGAACGATAATTAGTTTTAACTAATTATCGTTCGCTTTTTATTGTTTATTCATTACTTTTGTCGTATGCTGTTAGTCATCTATTCTCACCTTTGGTAAATACACAGTTACAGCTGTCCCTTGCCCAGGTTCGCTTTCTATTTGTATGTCTCCGTCATGAACCTCAACAATATGTTTAACGATGGCGAGGCCAAGCCCTGTACCACCTGTATTTCTACTCCGTGCTTTATCTACCCGGTAAAAACGCTCGAAGATACGAGGAAGTGCATCTTTTTCAATCCCAATTCCAGAATCTTTCACTTGAATACTAACGGTGTCATCACTTCGCTTTACTTCCAAGTTAACTCTACCTTTTTCGGGGGTATAATTAATAGCATTATCTAATAAGTTAATCATAATTTGTTTTATTTTTTCCATATCTGCAGTTAATTCTAACCCCTCTTCTACATCAACAGAAAATGATAGGTCCTTTTTTTTCATCTTATGTTCTACAATTAGCTTAACTTCTCGAACGAGCTCCTTCACATTAAATGTCGTTAAAACCAATTGAAAATTTTCTTTCTCCAGCCTCGAAAGTATTAGTAAATCCTCTATTAACAGCTGGAGGCGATGACTTTCTTTATAAATAATTTCTAGAAATTCCTTGTTATCTTCTGAATGTGGCATGGAGTTATCCAAAAGCGTTTCAGCGAATCCTTTAATAGAAGTAATCGGCGTTTTTAACTCATGGGATACATTTGCTACAAAATCCTTACGCATTAATTCAAGCTTCTTCATTTCTGTAATATCGTATAAAACTAACACAGCTCCTTTTAGCATATTTCGATCATTAAAAATAGGAGCACCAACGATTTCAATATAAAACTTATCAATTCCTTTAAAATGCGTGAATTCCTCTTTTACATTTCGTTCGTATAAGAAGGTTTTTTGGACTGTTTCATGGATAATTTCATTGTCCAACACATCATAATATAAATAACCTTGATAATCCTTTGCGGTTAATCCGAATAACGAAATAAATTTACCGTTAACGAAATGGATGTAGCCTTTTGAATCAATTAAAACGAGCCCACTTTGTGTATTTTCTATAATCGTAGACAGCTGTTCAGACTGCATTTGTTCTTGAATAGATAATTCGCTTAAGTTCCGCGCTAACGAATTGATCTTATTACTTAACATACCAATACTGTCTCCACTTGGGTGATGAAATCTAGCACGGTAATTACCTTTAACAATCTCATCCACAGTCTTCGTTGCTTTTTTAATTGGTTTTATAAATCTTTCATGAAAATGAAGTAAAAACAGTAATAATATTATAAATTGAATGAATAACACTGCAGTTAGCGTAACATAGTTTCCTAGTAATACGCTTAATAAAATTCCTGTTATCGCAACAACCATAAAGATTCCGATAACATAACCAAAAATTGGCTTCCTAAATAAAAATTGCATTAACTAGGGTCCTCCATTTTATACCCCAGACCCCTTACCGTTTTAATATAAACAGGTTTTTTAGAATCTGGTTCTATTTTATCGCGAAGATGAGAAACATGAACATCCACAATTCGCGTATCACCAACAAAATCATAATCCCAAACACCGCTAAGCAGTTGATCTCTAGAGATGACTTTCCCTTTATTTTTCGCCAGATAGTAAAGGAGTTCAAACTCCTTTCGCGTAAATGTAATTACTTTATCATTCATTTCTGCCTCGTATCTCTCAGGATAGACTGTCAAATCTCCAATTTGTATATAAGAAAAATTTGATTTCTCTACTTTATTCGATCTTCTTAATATCGCTTTTATTCGTGCTATTACTTCCTTCGGACTAAAAGGCTTTGTTAAGTAATCATCAGCGCCAAGCTCAAGTCCGAGCACCTTATCAAACTCTTCATCCTTTGCAGTTAACATTAAGATTGGTGTATCTATTTTATTGTTACGCAAATACCTACAAACTTCCATTCCATCCATTTCAGGAAGCATAAGGTCTAGAACAATTAAATCATAATCATTTCCTTCAGCTTTCTTTACAGCCTCTGCTCCATCATAGGCAACATCGGTAATAAAGCCTGCTTTTTCAATATTAAAGTTTAGTAATGTAACAATCGACTTTTCATCATCGACAATTAAGATTTTCTCGTTCATGTACAGTCCCCGTTTCTGTTCGCAAGTAGAATATTTGGTACACCTTTCATCTTACAATGAATAGTAGTTAATGTGAACAAGTTAGGAGTTTGTAAATTATTTTTTACAAAATCAAAAAGAAATACTACCCCTCTTTAGAATAGTATTTCCTAACATTAGAAATTATTAAAAAAAGTTTTCTAATGATTTTGCAGTCAATGAATTAGGTTTACAAGCTGGACTTACATACAGCTTACCGCGAACGACAATCTCATTTTCATGATTCGTTCCAGTCACACTCATAGCAACTTGCTTGTTCTGGTAATCGATTGCAATTACTTCTAACGTAAAAGCTACTGTTGTACTATGGTAAACTGGAGCAGGAAAAGTCATTTCATGTTGTGTAATGTGGCTACCAGGTCCCGGAAGAGACATAGATACTAATGATGAGACCATGCCAAATAACATAACAGATGGTACAATCGGCTTTTCATAAGCAGTTAATGATGCATAATCATGTTGAAGATACAAAGGGTTTGCATCACCTGTTAAACCTAAATATAATAATAAATCCCTATCATCCATTTTTTTCGTTTCCGAGTAAGTATCTCCCACTTGAATTTCATTTAATTCTTTTCCTAATGGTCGTTTCTTACCTAGCATAACTACACCCCCGTAATGTAAGCGCTTTCTATTATAACAAAAACTCAGCTATATTACCACTTTTTACAGATAAAACGAGCGAAGAGCCATAAAGAAACATAGCTAAACAGAGTAATATCTAAAGCCGAAATAATCCTTATTCTATCATCGCATCGCAAACGGAAGTATGGGGCAGCGGGGTCTAGCTACGTGACTAAGCAAAATTATTGTAGTTGCGTAAACCTGCAAATTCATGCTGTTTTCCGCAATTCGTAGGTCGGCTCGGCTTTGATTAACGGACCATTGTATCCATGCTTTGGCAGTAATCATCACTATGTCGAAAAAGGGGAATAATAAAACACCCTCCAAGTGTCAGATTGTATTTTTTAATCTGTCTACTTAGAGGGAGCATTCAGTATAACTTCGTATCCTAAGATTGTGCTCTTTTTATATATACAATAATTAATCTAATATGTTTAAAACATTTTTAACAGAGTCAGCTGATTTATCTAAAGCTGCTTTCTCTTCATCTGTTAATTCTAACTCAATGATCTCTTCAATTCCTTTTCCGCCTAGCACAGTAGGAACACCTAGGTAAATATCAGAATAGCCGTATTCACCTTCTAAATATGCAATTGCTGGAAGAACGCGACGCTGATCCTTCAGAATAGCCTCGGCCATAACTGTTAATGATGCAGCAGGAGCATAATAGGCACTTCCATTCCCTAATAGACCGACAATTTCTCCCCCGCCTTTACGTGTACGTTCCACAATTGCATCTAAGCGATCCTTCGAAATTAGCTTTTCTAATGGAATTCCACCTGCATAGGAATAACGAATTAATGGCACCATGTCATCACCGTGTCCACCTAACACAAATCCAGTAACATCTTTAACCGATAAATTAAGTTCTTGGGCAACAAATGTACGGAACCTTGCTGTATCAAGTACACCAGACTGACCAATAACACGTTCTTTTGGAAGACCAGATTCTTTAAAAATTGTATAAGTCATGGCATCAACAGGATTTGTTAACACTACAATATACGTTTCAGGCGAATAGTTAACAACTTCTTTTGCAACGGATTTCATGATTTTAGCATTTGTATTAACTAAATCATCACGGCTCATACCTGGTTTTCGAGCAATTCCAGCTGTAATGATTACCAGGTCAGAGTCTTTTGTATCTTCATAATTTGATGTTCCACTAATGGAAGCATCAAAGCCCTGTACAGGACTAGCTTCTAGCATATCAAGGGCTTTTCCTTTTGTTGGGTCTTCCATGTTTGGAATATCAACAAGGACTATATCTCCTAGTTCTTTTTGAGCTAGCATTAAAGCAGTAGTTGCCCCTGTAAAGCCTGAGCCAATTACAGATATCTTACTTCTCTTTATAGCCATTTAAAAAATCCCCTTTGTGTATTAGTCCATGTTTTTAATAAGTTCGTTACCAAATTCTGAACATTTAACCTCTGTTGCACCATCCATCAAGCGAGCAAAATCATAGGTTACCACTTTAGAAGCAATTGTTTTATCCATTGCATTTGTAATAAGATCAGCTGCTTCTCTCCATCCTAAATGCTCTAACATAAGAACAGCTGATAAAATAACAGATGACGGATTTACTTTATCTAACCCTGCATATTTAGGAGCTGTACCATGAGTAGCTTCAAAAATAGCATGACCTGTATCGTAATTAATATTAGCGCCTGGTGCTATACCAATTCCACCTACTTGTGCAGCAAGTGCATCTGAAATGTAGTCCCCATTTAAGTTCATTGTCGCTACAACATCAAACTCATTTGGACGAGTAAGAATTTGTTGTAGGAAAATATCAGCGATTGCATCTTTAACTAAAATTTTACCAGCTGCTAATGCATCATCTTGCGCTTTGTTAGCTGCATCTTTTCCTTCTTTTTCAACAATACGATCATACTCTGCCCATGTAAATACTTTATCACCAAACTCTTCTTCTGCTACTTCATAGCCCCAAGCTTTAAATGCACCTTCTGTAAACTTCATGATGTTACCTTTATGTACTAAAGTAACACTTTTACGCCCTTCATTTAATGCGTATTGAATACTTGAGCGTACAAGTCGTTTTGTACCTTCTTCAGAAACTGGTTTTACTCCAATACCAGAAGTTTCCGGGAATCGGATATTAGAAACGTTCATTTCATTTTTTAGAAACTTAATCACTTTCTTAACTTCATCCGAGCCTTTTTGCCATTCAATTCCAGCGTAGATGTCCTCCGTATTTTCACGGAAAATTACCATGTCCACATCTTCTGGACGTTTAACTGGTGACGGAACACCTTCAAAATAACGAACTGGGCGTAAGCAAGTAAATAGATCTAATTCTTGACGAAGCGCTACATTAAGAGAACGAATTCCTCCACCAATCGGTGTTGTAAGCGGACCTTTAATCGCAATCTTATATTCATTAATTTTATCAAGTGTATCCTTTGGTAACCACTCACCTGTTTTGTCATAGGCTTTTTGACCAGCATAAACTTCTAACCATTCAATTTTTTTCGTTCCATTGTAAGCTTTCTCAACCGCAGCTTCAATTACTTTACTAGCAGCAGCCCAAATATCCGGACCAGTACCATCCCCTTCAATAAACGGTACAATCGGTGTATCTGGAACATTCATTTGTCCATTTTCTACAATAATTTTTTCCCCTTGTGTCATAGCAATCGTTACCTCCTATAATTCATTCTGCATCTATAGTTTAGCAAAGAATTACTTATGTGAAAATCTTTGCTTGCTACCAAACTAGTAGTGATGTTGTTTCTTTCCCCTCATAACGGCATAAAGATTACGCTAATAACACGATATTAGCGTTTGTCTATAGCTACATATTCGGGCGATTTTGGACCAATGTAATCAGCACGAGGGCGAATTAATCGGTTATTATCGTATTGTTCAAGAATATGAGCTAACCATCCCGAAACACGGCTTATGGCAAATATCGGTGTAAATAAGTCGTGGTCTATTCCCAAGCTGTGGTATACAGAAGCCGAATAGAAATCTACGTTTGCAGGAAGCCCTTTATGCTCTTTAATGTAATCTTCAATTTTAACGGACATATTATACCATTTCGGTTGACCAGTTAATTCTGTGAGCTGTCTTGACATTTCTTTTAAAAACTTGGCACGTGGATCACCATTACGATAAACGCGGTGTCCCATACCCATGATTTTCTCTTTGCTTTCTAGTTTTTTCTTAATATATGGTATAGCATTTTCCTCTTCGCCAATTTCGGTTAGCATTTTCATAACACCTTCATTGGCTCCCCCATGAAGTGGGCCTTTTAAAGCACCTATTGCAGCAGTAACGCCTGAGTAGATATCAGATAACGTTGCCACACATACACGAGCAGTGAATGTGGAAGCATTCAATTCATGATCTGCATGAAGCACGAATGCTTTATTAATTGCTTCTACTTCGACATCTTTTGGTTCTACACCGTTAAGCATATACAAGAAGTTCTCGGAGTAACTATATTCTTTTTTTGGCTTAATAGGGTCTTTACCCTGACGAATTCTTGCAAAAGCAGTAACAATTGTAGAGATTTTCGCTTGTATACGGATTGCTTTCTTCTTATTGACTTCCCTCTCCATGACATCTGCCTCTTCATCATAAAGCCCTAATAAAGAAATAGCAGTTCGCAGCGCTGCCATTGGGTGAACAGAAGAAAGATCATAGGATCGTAGATGATTAAGTACTGCATCAGGCAATTCCATATTTGCAGCAAGCTCTTTTTTCATAGCATCTAATTCAGTTTTTGTTGGAAGTTTTTGATTCCATAACAGGTAAATGATCTCTTCAAAGCTCGAATTCTCGGCTAAATCATCAATCTTATATCCAACATATGTCAGCTGGTCATCTATGATAGAACTAATTGACGATTGAGTTGCTACAACTCCTTCAAGGCCTTTCGTTGTTGCTGTCATAACAAACCCTCTCCTTTATTAATTATTCAGGATATTATCTTTTTTTCGACAATATTCTTACAAAATTATAATTATCCCCATGGATAATTATAAAGTATTATGAATCTAATGTGAATTGAAACCGATTAATTTTACCAATAAATTTTACAAGAACCACGTATTTCTTGCAAAAAATGGATTTACTTCAATAAATATTCCCCAAATTTAAATTCATATAAAGTGAAGCTTCAATCCTTAGGGTTTTGTTTACCCCCCAAGGTTTTACCACAAGAGGTATGACCTAAAGGCCTTTGAACCACTCGGACATTTACTGGCAGTCGATTCCCACTTACATATCGCTTGATTGCTTAAAGTCAAGGTCAGTTATATGTAGAAAAAAAGAAAACCAACGCTCGTTTGTACAATGAACATCGATTTTACTAATTTATACGTCTATTCCTCATTAAAATTTCATATGTAATTAAAAGAAGCTATTAGAATTCTATAAAAATGAGGTTACATTATGTACAAGCCAATTTTATTTCAAACATTACGTTTTTTTATTGTTGCTATCGTCTTCATTGTTTTGTGCATCGTTGTTACGAAAAGCTTTGCATATTTATACCCTTTAGTGATTGCAATACTTCTATCAGCTCTAATAAATCCAGTAGTATCAATCCTTGAAAGAAAGCTGAAATTCCCTAGAATGCTAGCAGTTACCTTTATCATGATTATAATCATTGCCACTCTAGGGGGTATTCTACTATTCATTTTTTCCGAGCTATTACAAGGCACACAATTTTTAGCAGATGAGATACCACAGCATTTCCAAACAATTAGTCTCTTCGTAACAGATTTTATTAATAACACCATCATACCATTATATCAGAAAATTATTTCTTATGTTCGCATGTTAGACACTTCTCAACAATTAGCGATCAGTGAAAATATAAAACAGTTTGTTACTAATCTTACTGCAAGCGGAACCACTTTTGTACAAGATCTACTCTTCAAGATACCAGCTTTCATTACTAGCTTACCTAGTTCTATCACTGTCATTCTCTTTATTCTTCTTGCGGTTTTTTTAATTACAAATGATTATGACAGCCTAAAGCATCTTTTAAAGAATTTGAGTCCAAGCTTCGCCAAGCAACCAATGGCTAATATCGCGAGACATTTAAAAAGAACAATATCTGGATATATCAAAGCTCAATGTATTCTTGTATTGATAACTGCTTTACTCGTTTATGTTGGTTTATTACTATTAAACATCGAACATGCTTTTACAATTGCACTCTACTCGGCAATGATGGACATCCTCCCATATATTGGCTCGGGAATTATCTTTATTCCTTGGATGGTCTACGTATTCCTAATTGGTAATTATTCTATGACTATTAGTTTAGCTATTCTATATGGTTTAATTATTATTATTCGTCAGTTTATTGAGCCAAAAATCCTTGCTTCAAGTATGGGACTTCACCCTTTAGCAGCATTAATTACATTGTTTGTAGGTATACAGCTTTGGGGCGTAGTTGGATTTATACTAGCGCCTGTCTTCTTGATCATCATAAATGCATTACATCAAGCAGGTACATTTCAAGAAATTTTGCAGTTTATTAAAGGCTAATATTACCATCTACGGTAGATTATCTTTCGATTTGTAATCAATCGTTTTATAAATTGCTCTATCTTTTTCCTAAACGGTCTCCGTGTTGTTGGGATTACTAACATAAACCCAATAAAATCTGATATAAAACCTGGCGTTACTAATAAAACAGCACCAATTAAAATACAGATGCCATCAATAATGTAGCCAGTAGGCGCTTCTCCTTTCTGCATAGAAAGTTGTGCGCGCTTCCATGTTTCAATACCCTGTTGCTTCGCTAATAAAAACCCTACTGCACCAGTTAGTAATATTAATAGAACAACCCACCATGCGCCTATCATACCACCAACCCATATAAATACACCTATCTCTAACGCGGATAATAAAAACGCTATCAACAAAAACCAACGCATAGATTTAGCTCCCTCTACAAAGTATTGTCATAATATGATACGAATTAAAGAAAAAAGTAAACAGTGAAAAAGGATTATCGTCCTTTTTCACTGTTTCTTCGTTAAAGGACTCTTGTATGTCCTTGATAAATATCACCTTTTGCGCCATCAATTGTAATATCTTCTGCATTTTTGATAACATCAAATACGTTTTTAACACCTACAACAACCGGAATACCAAGGCTTAAACCAACAACCGCCGCATGAGAAGTTAAGCCACCTTCTTCTGTTATGATGCCACTGGCTTTTTCAATTGCTGGCATCATTTCTCTGTCTGTACCATATGTTACTAAAATATCTCCTTCTTGTACTTGCCTCACTGCTTCTTCAGCAGATTTCACAACGACTGCTTTGCCATATGCACTTTTTCTCCCAATTCCTTGTCCCTTTGCGATAACGTCACCTATCACGTGTACCTTCATCAGATTTGTTGTACCACTCTCACCAACGGGAACTCCAGCTGTAATGATTACTCTATTCCCGTGTTCAACAATCCCTGATTGCAATCCACGCTCAACTGCGACATCGAGCATTTCGTCCGTTGAATTTGCTCGATCACCCATTACTGCATGAATTCCCCAGACCAATGCTAGTTGACGATTTACTCTTTCTGAGAAGGTTACTGCCAATATTGGTACCTGTGGACGATATTTGGAAATCATGCGTGCGGTATGCCCACTCTCTGTTGGTGTAATAATGGAACTAACAGACAAATTCATTGCCGTATGCGTAACCGACTGACTAATAGCATCTGTGATTGTCATATCAACGTGTTTGGATCGATCTCGTAAAATAGAATGATGATCTAAACCAGTTTCTGCTTTTATTGCAATATTGCTCATTGTTTGTACCGATTCAACTGGATAATCACCAGCAGCGGTTTCTCCTGATAGCATAATTGCGTCCGTACCATCGAATATAGCATTTGCAACATCAGATGCCTCTGCTCTTGTGGGACGTGGATTTCGTTGCATAGAATCTAACATTTGCGTTGCTGTAATCACTGGTTTACCTGCTGTATTACATTGTTTAATTAATTTTTTCTGTACTAACGGCACATCTTCAGCAGGAATTTCTACTCCCAAATCTCCACGTGCAACCATTAGTCCATCGCTCACTTCAAGAATACTGTCGATATTATCAACACCTTCTTGATTTTCAATTTTAGGGATAATTTGTATATGTGTAGCATGATGTTTTTCTAAAAGCTCTTTAATTTCTAATATATCAGATGGACGTCTGACAAATGATGCGGCAATGAAATCGACATTTTGTTCAATACCGAACTCAATATCCTTAGCATCCTTTTCAGTAATACCTGGAAGGTTTACGGATACATTTGGCACGTTTACCCCTTTTTTATTTTTTATTAGTCCAGAATTTAAGGCTGTCGTCTTTAATTCTTGGTTCGCTTTATCAACATCGGTAACCTCTAGTTCAATAAGACCGTCATCTAATAGTATCTTAGAACCTTCGTGTACATCATTTATTAATCCCGGATACGTGATAGAAAAACGCTCAGCAGTACCTTCAACTTCTTTCATGGAAACATATACATCATTACCTTGAACAAGCTCTGCCTTTCCATCTTTAAAGTTCCCTGTACGAATTTCTGGCCCTTTTGTATCTAATAGTATACCTACTGTTTTCCCTGTTTTTTCGGCAGCCTTACGAATATTACGTATACGAGCACCATGCTCTTCAAAATCACCATGCGAAAAGTTTAACCTAGCAACATTCATACCTGCTTCAATCAGTTTTTCTAATTTGTCGATTGATTCCGAAGCGGGTCCAATCGTACATACAATCTTTGTATTTCTCATTTCTTGCTTCCTCCTTAGCTAATACCAATAAAGTAACACTTATTTAAAAGAATTCATTCCCTTAGAGAAACGGTGCTAACGGCAGTTCTTTTATCGTCTATACGTCAATAAAAATATGTTGAGTGAAAATAAATTACAATTCGTTACCATCCGAAAAAACAACTAAACTATATAGATAATTCTTGTGACAGCTTGTACATCTCATCATTAATGGTATGTTCTTCGTTCAATGTCGTAATGATGTCATGATCTACTAAAGAATTATTTTTAATTCCTACCATTCTTCCAGCTTTTCCTTGCAGCAACAGATCTACCGCTTTTGCTCCTAGTCTGCTAGCTAAGACTCGATCTGAAGCAGTTGGTGATCCGCCACGCTGAATATGTCCCAATACGGTAACACGCGTATCAAGATCTGTTGCTTTTTCAATACGTTTACCATACTCAAAACCACTTCCAACACCTTCAGCGAGCACAATTATACTATGCTTCTTACCACGCTTATGCCCACGCCTTAGCTTTTCTATAACCATATTAAAATCTTCTTGTTTTTCAGGGATAAGAATACTCTCGGCACCATCTGCTAAGCCAGCCCAGAGTGCAAGATCTCCTGCATCTCTTCCCATCACTTCTATAATATATGTTCGTTCATGCGAAGTAGCTGTATCACGTATCTTATCAATAGCCTCGATGACAGTATTAAGTGCTGTATCGAAACCAATGGTAAAATCAGTTCCAGCAATGTCATTATCAATGGTTCCTGGCACACCTATACAAGGATAGCCTTTTTCGGTTAGTTTTTGAGCACCACGAAAACTACCGTCACCGCCTATAATGATTAATCCTTCAATTCCAAATTTCTCCAACTGCTTAATACCTTTTTGTTGCCCTTCCTCTGTTTTAAATTCTTGACTTCTTGCAGAATAAAGAATTGTACCACCACGATGAATAATATCACCTACTGAACCAATTTCCATTCGTTCAATATTACCTTCCATTAATCCTTGATAGCCATATTTAATACCGTAAACCTCTATATTATGATAAATGGCTTTTCGTACTACTGCTCGAATGGCTGCATTCATTCCTGGAGCATCTCCACCACTAGTCAATACACCAATTTTTTTCATAAATACAATTCACCTCTAGTCGAACTTTTTATCTATGTTTAATAATACCCTCTCTTAAAGATAATTGGAATTTAGTAAAATAGCAATTGAAAGCATGTAGAACATAGAGAATTTCATCAAAAACACGAAGATGAGGTTGACATAAAATGTCAACCTCTAAAAATAATGTACGCGC
The DNA here is from genome assembly GCF_034190895.1 of Virgibacillus sp. M23. Lineage (NCBI taxonomy): Bacteria > Bacillati > Bacillota > Bacilli > Caryophanales > Bacillaceae > Virgibacillus > Virgibacillus sp. M23. The sequence continues at coordinate 22,605 of NZ_JAWDHA010000016.1, forward strand.
CTGATATGCTTAACACTTTACAAACTGCCTTGCAATCTTTAAAAGAAGAAAGAACAGCACTTGAGTTATAACAGATTATAATCACCGATCTGTTTATATTTTTGCCATCTATTCTCAAGCAATGTGTCTGCAGAGCATTTACTTAACGTATGCAACGATTGCTCTAATACCTCATCCAAATAAGCCGCTTGTTGGTCTAAATCTCGATGTGCTCCACCTTTAGGCTCAGGTACTATCTTATCAATCACTTGCAATTTCTTCAAATCATATGCGGTAATTTTCATTGATTCAGCTGCACGCTGAGCATATGCCGAATCTTTCCACAGGATGGATGCAGCTCCCTCCGGAGATATAACAGAGTACGTACTGTTTTCCAGCATATGTATCTCATCACCAACTCCTAAGGCAAGGGCACCACCGCTGCCTCCTTCGCCAATAACCACACATACGATGGGGACTCTTAAGCCTGCCATTTCCATTAGATTACGGGCTATCGCCTCACTTTGGCCTCTTTCTTCAGCAGCTTTTCCTGGATATGCACCCTTTGTATCTATAAAACAAATGATTGGTCGTCCGAACTTCTCTGCCTGCTTCATATGTCTTAATGCCTTACGGTAGCCTTCTGGATGTGGCATACCGAAATTTCTTCGTAAATTTTCTTTTGTATCTTTCCCACGTTGATGCCCTATAACAGTAACTGGATTATCTTTATAATATGCTATTCCAGCAATTATTGCCTCATCATCACCAAATAACCGATCTCCATGAAATTCAATAAAATCGGTGAACAGTTTATGAACATAGTCTAATGTAGTCGGACGCTCTGAATGTCTTGCAAGTTGGACTCGATCCCAGGGTTTTAAGTTTCCGTAAATATCATTTTCTAATACAGCTAGCCTTTTCTCTAATGTTGTAATTTCATCCGATAAATCAATCTCACTATCCTGTGTAAATCGCTTAAGTTCAGAGATTTTCTCTTTTAAATCAACGATGGGTTTCTCAAATTCTAAAACTTGTTTCACGCTTCTTCCCCACCTTTCTGATGAAACTTAAGCAACTTTGATAATAGTTCCTGCATTTCTTGACGGTGAACAACCTTATCGAGCTGTCCATGCTTTAATTGAAACTCAGCAGTCTGAAAATCTTCTGGTAATTTTTCCCTAATTGTTTGTTCAATAATTCGTCTACCTGCAAATCCGATTAACGCTCCAGGTTCTGCGATATTATAATCACCTATTGATGCAAAACTTGCAGATACTCCGCCAGTTGTAGGATGCGTCATGACAGAAACCATAAACCCACCTGCATCGCTAAAACGTTTCACGGCAATAGAAGTCTTTGTCATTTGCATTAAGCTTAATAAACCTTCCTGCATCCTCGCTCCACCAGATGCAGTAAATATAATAAAGGGCAGTCCTTCATTCTTTGCGTTTTCTAATGCTCTTGCAATTTTTTCACCGATTACAGATCCCATACTTCCCATTCGAAAAGTCGAATCCATGACAGCAAACGCTGTAGCTTGTCCTTCAATTGTACCTTTTCCTGTAACGACACCCTCATTTAAACCTGTTTTTTTACGATCTTTTACCACTTTTTCTTCATAACCAGGAAACTGAAGTGGGTTACTCGTAATAAGATCATTATCCCATTCTTCAAAGCTGTTTTCATCAAATAATGTATCGATACGATCCCAAGCTTGTAAGGGGTGATGATACCCACAATTTGGACAAACTTGTAAATTCTTATTCATTTCTTTTCGATAATATATTTTATGACATCCGTTACATTTTTGCATTAGCCCTTCTGGAACATCTGCTTTTGCTTGTTCGCTAGGAATGGATGCGTATTTTCTTCGCTTGCCAAAAAAATCCTTAAGCAAGGCAATTCCTCCTTTTTTCAACAAAACCATGGCATACGAGCAACAAAGCCTGGTGCCTTAAAGACAGCAAGAATGAAACCCTATAATATATAGTATAGCGAACTCAAATTAAAAAAATTGTCATAATCCGCCGTCTAAAAACCTTTATTTATCAGCTAAAGCGTCGAATAACGTTTCAATCGAATTAAAATTTCGTTCAACGTACAGCTGAATGAGTTCTTGATAAAATATGGAACTCGTATAAACATCCTCTACGGTGATAGCAAATTCATACATTAAACGCCATACCTTCGTAAATAACAAATTATCTGTTCTTTCAAAGATATAACTAAAAAAAGCAGCGTGCCTATCGTTTGGCTTTCGTTCATCACTAGTTATAATCGTTTTCAACGCTTTGATTTCTGTTTCATGTATCCTATCAAAAGCAAGTTTTGCTGCCTCTTTTTCTAATATTCGAATAGTAAGTAATAATTCAACCTTTATTTGATCTCCTTGTAATATAAAAGAAGAGAGCAATTCAACCGTCTGATAAGAACGATAAGCACTTAAATAAGTACCCTCACCATGCCGTGTCTCAATTAAACCTAGTAGTTCCATTGCGCGTAATGCCTCACGTATGGAAGACCTTCCGGCTTGGAGCTTTTCAGCAAGCTCTCTTTCCGAAGGAAGCTTGTCTCCTGGTTGTAAATTATTACTATTAATAAAGTGTCGAATCTCGGTTAATACACCGTGATATACTTTTTGTTTTGATGGCATGGACACAGCCATGACTCACTCCTTTTAACACATCATTTTTCATCAATCTGTGTTAATCTTCTCGTTTTCTCCGCTACGTCTTCTGGATCAACTTCTATTCTAGCCACACCTGATTCCATTGCGGCAAGTGCGACACTTTTGGCGACGATAGGCGCAACTCTAGCATCAAATGGAGCAGGAATTACATAGTCCTCATTTAACTCACTTTCTGAAATTAGCGAAGCAATAGCATTTGCTGCTGCAACCTTCATACGTTCGTTAATTCTAGTAGCTCGGACATCCAATGCACCACGAAAGATCCCAGGAAAGGCAAGTACATTATTAACTTGGTTCGGAAAGTCAGAACGGCCAGTCCCAATCACCTTTGCGCCAGCTTCCTTAGCCAACTCCGGCATGATTTCAGGATCAGGGTTTGCCATCGCAAATATAATCGAATCATCATTCATTTTCTCTACCATTTCCTTCGTTAGTGCACCACCTACGGATACACCAATAAATACGTCAGCACCATCAAGCATTTCTTCAAGACTACCTTCTTTTTTAGCCTGATTCGTATATTTTGCCACTTTTTCTTTCACGTCGTTCATACCATATGAACGTCCCTCAAATATGGCACCTCTAGAGTCACACATAACCATATCACGTACGCCAAAGCTATATAATAATTTAATAATTGCAATCCCAGCTGCTCCAGCTCCGTTTGCTACAACTTTAATATCCGAAAAAGACTTACCGACTAATTTAAGTGCATTGATTAATCCTGCAACAGTTACAATAGCAGTCCCATGCTGATCATCGTGGAATATAGGTATATTTGTTTCCTTTTTAAGACGCTCTTCAATGATAAAACAATTTGGTGCTGCTATATCCTCTAGATTCACTCCACCAAATGTAGGCTCCATCAGCTTTACAGCATTTACAATTTCTTCTACATTTTGGGTAGCCAAGCAAATAGGAAAGGAATCTACACCAGCAAAGCTTTTAAATAAGACAGACTTCCCTTCCATTACTGGAAGTGCTGCCTCTGGCCCAATATTTCCAAGTCCTAACACCGCTGAGCCATCACTGACAACCGCAACCATATTCCCCTTCATTGTATAATCATAAACCGTTTCCTTATGGTCATGAATTTCCTTACAAGGTTCAGCTACTCCAGGAGAATATGCTAGACTCAACTCCTTTGCATTGGTAACTGGTATCTTTGATTGTGTCGTTAGTTTACCTTTATTTACTTTATGCAAGTGCAACGCTTTATCTCTTAAGCTTGCCATCTTTACTAATCGCTCCCTTTCGCAGAAAAAATACTAATTACCTTCGATGCTTATAGTGGTCTGACCACCCTTAACCTCTCCATTATAACAGATGCTTCGTGTCTGTAAAGTAATGATTATTGTTTGTCTGAATCGAACACAACAGATTCTTTTCCAAAGTATGTTTCCAAGTTTTTGATGCTTTCTCTATTTGGATGAATGAAATATTCCTCAGAAAGCTGATATGTCCTTCTTGTATCTTCCTGAAAAATAATGATTGGCGTATTACCAGGGTTATAATTCGCTATTTGCTTGATCTTTTTTAATTCCGACTCACTACTATTCCCAGAAATTTTTATAAACAGCCTACCTGTTGTTAATTTGTATAGCACCTCCTCCGATAACAGCTCTACTGATGAGAGTAACCATTGTATTCGTTGATTTCGAGATTCTATTTTCCCTTCCATAATAACAAGCAACTCTTCCTTCAACCACCGATTAATTTGACGATATAAATCTGGGAAGACCACTGCCTCCATTTCACCTGTTTCATCTCCTAATGTAAGAAAAGCCATTGGGTCTCCACGCTTTGTCCGAATCGTTTTAATTTGTTGAATAACAGCCGCACTCTTTACGTTTCTTTTTCCAATTAACTTACGTGCATGTGCTAGCCTTATATAGCCACTTCGCTGTAACTGTTTTCTGTACGAAGTTAATGGATGATCAGAGACATAGATACCTAGTAATTCTTTTTCATCTGCTAGCTTTTTTATTTGCGTAAAGTCTTCAATTAGTACATACTCACCTTCTAATTCTATTTGATCATCGAATAAACGAGGCTGTCCTTGAAACTCTTTAAAGAGCTCACCTTGTTCTATTGCTTGATCAATAGTTGCCATCAAGCTAGCTCGGTTGCCATGGAATTCATCCATTGCGCCTGACATAACCAAAAGTTCAATTGTTTGTCTGTTCACTGTCTTTAATGAAATACGTAAACAAAAATCAAAAAGATTCTTAAATGGACGTTCTTTGCGGGCTTGGACAATCTCATGTACTACTTGCTTCCCAATACCTTTGATTTGAAGAAGGCCTATGCGAATACAATCCCCTTCTACCGAATAACGCCCGTAGCTTTTATTGATAGATGGTGGTAACAGCGTTAATTGTAACTCCTTCATTTCCCTTACATACGTTTGTAGTTTGTCATGTTGATTAACGGAAGAGCTTAAGAGTTCAGCAAAAAAAGCAGCAGGAAAATGTGTTTTTAAATAAGCTAATTGATAAGTTATTTTACTATATGCTACTGCATGACTGCGATTAAATCCATAATTAGAAAATTTAACAATCCAAGCGAATAGCTCTTCAGCAACAGATAGATCATAGCCATTTCCAATACAGCCATCAATGAATTTCCCTTTTTGTTCCTCCATTACCGATTCCTGTTTTTTACTTACTGCTCTACGTAATATATCAGCTTCCCCTAGAGAAAAACCAGCAATCTTACTAGCAATTTGCATAATTTGCTCTTGATAAACAAGGACTCCGTAAGTTTTAACCAAAATGGAAGCAAGATCAGGATGTGGATAAACAATAGCTTCTTGCTGATGTTTTCGTTTTATATATGTCGGAATATATTCCATCGGACCAGGCCGATATAGTGCGTTAACAGCTACGATATCCTCAAATGTTGATGGTTGTAATTCGCGAAGTACTTGTTTCATCCCTTGGGATTCAAGCTGAAATACACCATTGGTTTTCCCCTCTTTAAGCAAAGCAAATGTTTCCTGATCATCAGCAGGGATTTCGTTCAGATGAATTGTTTTATTTTTCGAGTAATTTATCGTTCTATTAACACGCTCCATTAATGTTAAATTTCGTAGCCCTAGTAAATCAATTTTTAATAATCCTATATCCTCTAAATCATTCATTGGAAATTGAGTTAGCCAGATATCTGACCCGCTTGTTGCTAAAGGAATATACTCTACAAGCGGATCCTGTGTTATGACAATTCCAGCAGCATGTGTCGAAATATGCCTAGGAATTCCCTCTAATGTTGTTGCAACGGTAAACAGCACTTTTAATTGTTCAGATCCCTTTACATACTCTTTTAATTCCTTTGATTCGTTAACAATGTGAACAATACTTTTCTTTGACTGAACTGGAATATGTCGCAAAATGAAGGATGCATCCTGTTGATTGATATCCATTGTCTTTATGAGCTCCCTCAGCAATGAACGAGCTGCATAGGTTCCAAATGTTATGATCTGAGCCACATGATCATGCCCGTATTTCTCACGAATGTACATCAACACTTCGTCGCGTCTAGTATCAGAAAAATCTATATCGATATCCGGCATGGTCATGCGCTCTGGATTTAGAAAACGTTCAAATAGAAGGTCATATTCTATCGGATCTATCTCCGTAATCCCCAGAATATAAGCGACTAATGAGCCTGCAGCAGATCCCCTACCTGGTCCAACAAAAATATTATTTTGTTTAGCGAAACGAATGAAATCTGCCACAATAAGAAAATAATCACTAAACTGCATAGATTCAATGACACGTAGTTCATAGGTTAACCGACTACGTAGTTCATCTGTTAGCAAGGTATATTTAGAGTTTACTGCCTTCCAGCATAACTTTTCTAAAAACTCATGTGCATCCTCATTCCCATTTGGAAGTGGAAAAGATGGAAGATGACGTTGATTAAATTGAAAGTTAACGTCACATTTGGCTTTTATGTTTTCCGTTTCTGTCAATACTTCTGGCCAGGAAATAAATATATGATCCATCTCTACTTTAGAACGAAGATGATGATGCTGAAGATGCGTACTTATTTGTTTTCCATTCCACTTTTCATTCATTTTCATCGCTTGTAAGCAATCAAAGGCAATGGCTTCTTTCTCCTCTAAATAGCGAACATCATTTAATGCAACTACAGGAATGGAGTATTGATCCTTGAACTCCATTCCTTTTTGAATCAGTACCGTGTCTATTTCAGTGCGACTAGCTTCGATGCCAAGATAGAAATCTCCTTGCTTAAACAAGTTCATAAATCCTGATAAAAGTGTATGAATATCCTCATATAGGTTTGATGATAGTATTTTTGCTATAGAGGAATGATTAATCGAAAGAATACCAACGCAGTCCGCCACATAAGGAGATAGCTCATTTATAGTAATACCTCCTTCTCCATTTTTCTGAATGTGTGTACTTAGCTTAGCTAAGTTCTGATAACCGTGATTATTTTTAGCTAATAATGTTACTTGTTCTTTATCATTATTTTTCTCGCCTCTCACTGTGATAATCATCCCTATGATAGGCTTGATCCCATACGCTTTGCATTGCCTATAAAAATCAATTGCTCCGTACAGCACCTGATAATCCGTAAGTGCTAAAGCATCATACTCTAACTCAATAGCTTTTTTCACTAATTTTTCGATTGTAATCGTACTGTCCAGCAAACTATAGCTGCTACGTACTTGTAAATGTGTAAACGACATCGTATCCCGTCCTTTAAAATCTCTACTTCTTATTATACCAATCTAGATAGAACATGCATACGGAAAAGCTGATTCAAAAGCATAACCTGTCCTTATTAATCATACAATGGAACTAACATGGCTCACGAGGAGTGCGTTCTTATGGAAGAACGATTTTTTGAGACGTTTATACATTGTTACTTTATTGCTTTTGGTGTCATAATTGGTGGATCAATTATTGGAAGTATCGGTGCATTTGTCACTGGAGATGCACCAATATATGATATTGGTCGAATTGCTAACCGTTTACGTATTTGGGCAATAGTAGCTGCGATTGGTGGAACCTTTGATGCAATTGCGAATTTTGAAAAGGGTATCTATGATGGATCAACCATGGATTTAGTAAAACAGGCATTATTTATTCTTTCCGCAATGGGTGGCGTGAAAACAGCGATACTTTTGTTAAATTGGCTTATTCAGGAGGAAATTAATTGATGCATATCCCTCCTTATCATAAAAAAGTAACTTGGCAGCGTTTTTTTGTTGGAGTAATGATCGGTGGTGTAATTGCCTACTGTACCCTTCTTTATATGTATGGATCGATGTATGAATCATTACTTGAGGAAAACAATCAATTTCGCAGTAAAATAAATGATTTACAAAATCAAAACGAATCCTTATTAGAAGATAACGATGAGTTAAGCGAAAAATCGCAGAAGGCGGTAACTATTGAGTCCGTATCGTTAACCATTGAAAATACAGATGAGTTGCCTTTGGATCGACTTATTATTGATAATTTAGAAGAGATGGTAAAAACCGAGTTAAAACATATTTACGGAAAGGATCTTTCTCTTATCGCAGAAAGTGAAAAATTACTTGTATCCACCATTGAAAACAAAGCCTATACTGTAGACGAGTTTACCTACAACTTTACAATAACAAAGCTAGTTATATCCAAACATATTAAAATAACCGTTAAAGCAGATCTTGCTAACTAATGTGAACGTTTTATGAAATATTTGAAAATTTATGGTAATATCGTTATTTTTTGTTTAAAATAAAAATAAGAAAAGAACATTTGCGATTAACTTTCATATACTGCTTAAGATGAAAGGAGTGGATTTTCATGTTGGTAATGAATCATAGACGGATGCGTGATGAAAAAATAGCTCGACTAAAAGAGGGCCATTCCGCTTATGCTGAATCACATGAGCTCATTCGCTTAATAAAACGTGATATTGAGAAGGAACACTTGGACGTCATTTATGACAACACAAATTCAGGTTGCTGGTTTATCCCGAACTCCAATAGAAAAAGTAGTTAATTACTTACGATGAATAAACGAGCCGGTACTTTCGGCTCGTTTTTTATGCGTTATTATATGTTACACATATTTCATCTAATTCACGTACTAGTCTATCCGCTTCCTCCCACGTACTTACAGAAGCGCCCGATGCCATGGGATGACCTCCACCATTAAATTTAGCGGCTAACTCATTAATAACAGGTCCCTTCGACCGCAAGCGAACTCGGATGATCTCATCCTCTTCAATAAATATTACCCATGCACAAATTCCTTCAACATCTCCTAAAGCTGTTACCAATTGACCTGTATCGGTTGGTTGTACTTGAAATTCTTCTAAAATTTGTTTTGTTAGCTTAACAGAAGACATACCTGATGGAGATAATGTAAAGTTTTGCAAAATATAGCCACGTAACTTCGCTATATTCGCTTTCACATTATATATTCCATCATATAATGCTGTGCGATCAAATGAATAGGTTACTAGTTCTGCAGCATATTGGAACGTTTTTTTCGATGTGCTCGGATATAAAAATCTACCCGTGTCTCCTACTATGCCTGCATAAAGAAGACGTGCTGCTTCATGATTACATGAAAAGCCATGATTCTTTGCTTGTATAAAAAATTCATAGATCATTTCACTTGTAGAGCTAGCCCCAATATTTATCCACTGTATATCACCGTATTCATCCGTATTGGGGTGATGATCAATTTTAATCCATTTACTACCTAATTGATAACGTTCATCAGATATTCGCTCCGTATTTGCTGTGTCACATACAATAACAAGTGCGCCTCGATATTGCTCATCAGAAATAGTATCCATTCTTGCTAAAAAAGTTAATGTATCCTCTTCTTCACCAACAGCATAGACATTTTTTTCTGGAAATGAATGCTTAATAAGTGCTTTTAATCCTACTTGTGATCCAATGGCGTCTGGATCTGGGCGAACGTGTCGATGAATAATGATTGTATTATACTGTTTTATTGCTTCAATTATTTCCTGCAAAATATCACCTTTTTCGTAGCTTTTATTCTCTCATTGTAGCTAAAATTTAAGAAAAACGTTACAATTAATTTTGTGGATAATGGTAATTTAGATTAGGGGCGATTACATATGTTTATATTTTCTATATTTATTGTAATATCTATTGTACTTTATGTATATTATAAAGTTGCTATTGTAAAAAGCAAGGATGGTCTAACACAGGCATACTTCAATGCTAAATCCAGAATATGTCTTGGTAGTTTTGTGCTTTTCTTCACGGCTAATCAATATATTCTTTACCAAACAAAGCTATCATTATTTATAGGTATAGTTCTCCTCATCGTCGGAGTTCCACAGATTTATCGAGGTATAAAAGAAGTAAAACACTATCGAAATGAATGGAAGAGATTAAATCCATCCTAAACAAATAAAAGCGCAAGCGCGAATAGAAACGTAGCGACTGGAGAGAGTCAACGGAGATAAAGGAATCACGGTTAGCTTTCGAGCCAATGATAACTTAGATTAGGGCGATTCATGAAGTCGCCTAGTTTCTGGGCACTGGAGCTGGACGTGGCTCAACACGCCCGTATTTATCCATAGGCTCAAATTTTATAATTGACTTATAAAGCTACCGGAGTGAGTGCTTCTTATCCATTAAGCACTCCCCCCAGTAGCTTTATTCCTTCAGTCCCTACTGATCAACACAAACCTCATTAACCGTTTATTACTGATAGATTAATTAACGGTTAATGAGCTGAGCCATCAGCAATCCTTTACCAACTAGTTTTCTCTCGTCAAATACTTCCACATCAATTTTTGCATACATCCTACCGATTTCAAGCAGCTTCGGTTTTATTTTCAATGTGCTGTCAATTTGTACTGGCTTAATAAAATACACGGACAGATTTTCCGCTACAAGATCACCTTTTTTATACTGAAGAAGCATTCTCCTACTCGCTTCTGTTATTAATGATGTAAATACTCCATTTGATAATGTTCCAAGTTGATTCGTCATCTGTGGTGCAACGGTTGTTAAATAGGTATCCTTCTGATTGTCCGCTTCTCGCAAATTACGAGAAACAATATCATCTATTGTCTCACCAACCTGAGGCTGCCTTTGTATTTGTTGTAATGCTTTTAATACATCCTGTCGAGAAATGACTCCTTGTAAATGATTGGATTCATCTGCTACTGGCATTACTTCTATACCTTCCCAAACCATCATGTGGGCCACAGAAGCTAAAGAAGTCTTTGTCTGAACAATCTTCGGATGCCTACTCATTACTTTTTCGATAGTTGTCTGATTCTCTTTCCCAATGATATCTTTTGAAGTAGCCATACCAATAACACGTTTTTTTTCATCAACTACCGGAAAACGAGTATGTGTCGATCTATGATTAAGTTCATACCAATCATGTATGGTGTCCTTTGCACGTAAATAAAACGATCGTTCAAATGGAGTAAAAATATCGCCCACTAATACGATTTCTTTTTTTATTAATTGATCATAAATCGCTCTATTTATCATCGCAGCCACTGTAAACGTATCATAACTAGTAGAAATAATTGGAAGCTGTCTTTCATCAGCTAACCGCTTAATATAGTCCTCCGTATCAAACCCACCAGTTATAAGTACTGCCGCACCCTCTTTCAAAGCTAATTCATGCGCTTTAATACGATTTCCTACGATCAGTAAAGATCCTGCCTCAGTATAACGCATCATCGCATCAAGTTGCATAGCTCCAATTACAAATTTCGATAATGTCTTATGAAGCCCTTCTCTACCACCTAGAACCTGTCCATCTACAATATTGATTACCTCTGCAAACGTAAGGCGCTCGAAGTTTTCTTTTTTCTTCCGTTCAATACGAATTGTACCTACACGTTCGATTGTGCTTACAAGTCCTTGATTTTCAGCTTCTTTAATCGCTCGATATGCTGTGCCATCACTTACATTTAAATCCTTAGCGATTTGTCTTACCGATATCTTATGACCAATTTCCAATGATATAATATGCTGAATTATTTGCTCATGTTTACTCGCCATTGGTACATACACCATCTTTCAACTGTACTAATGAATTATTTACCATTTATTATACAGTTGAAAGAGCTGAAACTCAATAATTATAGGTTTGACGCTGTCTTTCCTTTTGCTGTTCCATAATTGGTGGTTGAATCATTTGTAAAAGTGAAGCAATATTTGCTCCAACAATTAATAAGAAAAAAATTAACCATCCACCCCAAAAAGCAAGTTCAATCGGCGTAACAGCATACGGTATAGAGGGCCACGCCATGTATAAGAAGAAACCTGCAAGCAATAATCGTAGTACTGCATAATGTCTCACCATTATTGTCTACCTCCTTGGTAACAATGTATGAAAGAATCCATGCATTAAGAACTTACACGGTTCTTCTATTCATCATATTGTCCATAATAAAGTGAGCGTTCATTTAGTAGGGGGGTTATACCACCAATAGTGGTTTCACCTTATTACTTGAAGTGGGTTTTACTGCCAATTATATATGGGATAAAACAGATCTAAATAGCAATATTCATAACTACCAGTATCTAAAGGTATCTAAAATACCAATCGATAATAGCATCTCCATAAAAATAGGTAATTAAAGTCGCAATTACTATATATGGTCCAAATGCTACAGGCTGCTTACGTTGAATTTTTTTGATTACTAGTAACAACATTCCAAAGACAGCCCCAACTACACAAGATAGAAAAAAGCAAAGCAATAGTTTCTCATACCCCAATACAATACCTAGTACACCGAAAAGTTTCATATCCCCTGCTCCCATACCACCACGACTAATTAAAATGATGAACATAGTGATACATACACCCAATAGTCCTCCAAGTAATGGCGACCACCATGGCGTTAATGGATAGATAATTCGCAGTATAAAAAATAGCGGAAGAAAGAATAGCAATAACTTATTAGGTATGACCATATATGTTAAGTCGGAAACTGTAATGATCATCAGCATGGAAACTAATAGCAATGCTATAATTAGCTCGCTATTCCAACCTAACATCAAATAACTATATACAAATAATAATCCAGTAGAGATTTCAATCAATGGATAGAGATAGGATATACGGTTACTACATTTACTACATCTACCTTTTAAACACAAGAAGGATAAAATGGGTATTAGCTCATACCAGTGAAGCTGATGACTACAATATATACAATTAGAACGGTTCATGATAAACGATAATTGTTTAGGTAATCGCAATCCTACTACATTATAAAAAGATCCAAACAGTAAACCAACTAGAAAAAATAACGAGAGCGTAAAAGTGTTCAATCGGATTTCACCTTATTTCTACTTGAATATCTTTTAATAAAATAAAATATAGCTTTTTCAGAGAGACGGGATAAAGTGTTTTGAATGGATCGTTTTTAATAGTGTCCCAACCCCAATATACGTTTGCCACTTTATCTATTTCTGCTACGACATATGCTACTTTATGCCTAAATTATAGTATAAAAAGATGGAAATAACTAGTAGCAAAAAGGGAATATTTGCATGCTTCTACAGCAAGGGGCTGGCAAGAAAAAAGTTAACCCAAAAGCCGAACGATAAAACGATAAAATAAAATGAAACTTCAATCAGCGTGCGATGTAACGCTGCCGATTCCCTTATCCTATCGGTAAAAAAGCGCGAGCTGAAGATCGTGCAAGAAAGTGGTCCTTAGGAGCCGCGTCACGGAAGGCGAAGTATTTTATAGAGGGTGATAGAACCTGTTTGACGTAAACAAATCATCCGAACTGAATCCGTTCGGATGATGATGTGAATAAGATACTTTTTTCTCAGTCTAAACGATTATAATTGCAACGCATCGCCAATCTCCATTACTTTTCCTTCTCCCGATTTAATTTGACTGATGAACTTGTGCGGGTCCTGTTCAATGACAGGAAAGGTATTATAATGTATAGGAACCGTTACATCTGCATGAATCCATTCCGAGGCAATTAGCGCATCTTCGGGCCCCATTGTAAAATTATCCCCGATTGGAACAAACGCAATATCAATATTATTCATATCACCTATTAATTTTAAATCTGAAAATAAACCAGTATCTCCAACATGGTAGATCGTTTTCTCATTCACCGTTAGAAGGATTCCTGCTGGCATACCAGTGTATACAATTGAACCATCATCCTCTGTAAACGCCGAGCCATGAAAGGCCTGGGTGAGCTTGACTGTACCAAAATCAAATTCATGCTTCCCACCTATATGCATCGGATGTACACGTAATCCTTTTGAACCCATATAGTCTGCTAATTCATTAGGAGCAACGATTAAAGCGTTTGTCCGCTTTGCAATATCTATCGTATCACCAACATGGTCATTATGACCATGTGTCAACAGGATAACATCTGGATTTACTGAGTTTGCATCCAAATCACATTTTTCATTTCCAGTAATAAAGGGATCAATTAAAATCTGATGTGTATCCGTTTTAACCATTACTACTGAATGTCCATGATAAGAAATTTGCACGATTACCACTCCTCTGATAAAACATTATACTATCTATCTTAAACAAGCATTCTTATTTTTTCTACCCGAAATTAGTTATTTTCATGCTAGTTATTCGTATTTTTTTATCCCACCTATAACTGGCAATAATATCCCCGCTTCAATCATTAAAGTAAAACCAATATGGATAAGCGGGGCATACCCTTGTGGTGCTAACAATCCGCAGGGATAAACACCCCCCACGGATTGAAGTTTCACTTTATATTGTCTGTTCAATCTATGTATATATTATCAGCTTTCTTATCACAGTAATAGTTTTGGAAACAAATATTAAAAATACGTTGCCATCAACTTGTCGTTAATGCCATCCATTTTAATTCCATACACTATTTTTGCTATAATAAAAATATTACATATAAAAGAGGTGTACAAAGAAATGGCAGAAAGAATTCAAGCATTACTAAAAAGCATGAAAAAACAGAATATCGATAGTATGTTTATTACATCTAAGGCGAATGTATACTATATTACTAATTACTATACAGAACCACATGAAAGGCTAGTGGCTGTCTACATTAGTAATCATTTTGATCCATTATTAATTATTCCGGCAATGGAAGAAGAGGATGCAAAAGCAGCTGGATGGCGTTATCAAATAATCACCTATCATGATCATGAAAATCCTTGGGAGATGTTTTACCAGAAATTAAAAACGAATGAACATATTCCAAATACAATTGGTGTCGAGCATACAAATCTAACATTAGATCGATATCAACTGATGCAGCAACTCTTTTCAAATACACGTATTGTAAATGGTGAAGAACTATTAGCAAACCTACGTGTCATTAAAAGTGAGAAGGAATATAATTTATTAAAACATGCTGCTGAATTAGCTGACTTTGGAATAAAGACTGGGATAGCGGCAATTCAGGAAGGCGTAGGTGAACTCGAAGTAATTGCTAAAATTGAGTATGAGCTTAAAAAACAAGGAATTCAGGAAATGTCCTTCTCTACAATGACACTTTCTGGTACAAAGACCGCTTCACCGCATGGGACACCTTCCATGAAAAAGATAAAATCAGGTGATATCGTATTATTTGATCTTGGGGTAGTGTATGAGGGCTATTGTTCAGATATATCCAGAACAGTAGCATTTAAATCAATAACCGAGCAACAAAAAAAGATATACAATACCGTTTTAGAGGCGGAACAAAAAGCGATAGCTGCATCTAAGATTGGTGTAGCAACTGGTAAATTAGACCAAATAGCAAGAAATCATATTGCAGATGCAGGCTTTGGTGAATACTTCACACATCGCATTGGACATGGATTAGGAATTGAAACACATGAGTATCCTTCTATGCATAGCAACAATGATCTACCGTTACAAGCAGGAATGTGCTATACCATTGAGCCAGGTATTTATGTACCAGGGGTTGCCGGTGTTCGGATCGAAGACATGATTTATATGACAGAACAAGGGCCAGAAGTTTTAACTACATCTCCAAAAGAATTAATGATTTTGGAATAACTTAGCATGCGTATAAGTTTAGTAATTTTTAGATTAACCTAAACCGGCTCCATATTCATATTTATTGAAAAAGGGCTTTCTTCCAAATTCTACGTTAGATTTTGGAGACCGCCCTTATCTTCTTATATTACTATCTTTAGTTATCCAATAGCGTATGTGGATCCGCGTATTCCAAGCTATGAGATGTTGCTACTGCTTGATATGTTACATACCCATCGAGTGTATTAATTCCCTTTAATAACGCCTCGTTATCCTTGCATGCACCTACATAGCCTTTATTTGCTAATTGTAATGCGTAAGGAACAGTAACATTGGTTAAACCAATTGTCGAGGTTCTTGGAACTGCTCCAGGCATATTTGCAACGGAATAATGCAATACACCATGTTTGGTATATGTTGGATTATCATGCGTAGTAACATGGTCACTTGTTTCAAATATTCCGCCTTGATCAATTGCTACATCAACAATCACTGAACCGGCTGTCATAGCTTGAACCATTTCTTCAGTCACCAACTTCGGAGCTTTGGCACCTGGTATTAACACTGCACCAATAACAAGATCCGACTCTGCTAAAGCGAGACTAATATTCAGCGGGTTCGACATCATTGTATTAATAGATGATCCAAAAATATCATCCAACTGACGCAATCGCTCTGGATTTAAATCAATTATTGTAACGTCTGCACCTAAACCAACCGCAATTTTTGCTGCATTTGTACCAACAACACCACCGCCAATAACCGTAACCTTGCCACGTTTAACTCCTGGTATTCCACTTAAAAGGATTCCCTTTCCACCTTTTGTCTTCTCTAGAAACTGAGCACCAAGTTGCGAAGCCATCCTTCCTGCTACTTCACTCATAGGTGTTAGAAGCGGTAGTGAATTATTTGGTAACTGCACCGTTTCATAGGCGATCCCAGTTACCTTTTTATCAATCAGCGCCTTTGTTAAGCTAGGTTCCGCTGCTAAATGCAA
The DNA here is from genome assembly GCF_034190895.1 of Virgibacillus sp. M23. Taxonomy (NCBI): domain Bacteria; kingdom Bacillati; phylum Bacillota; class Bacilli; order Caryophanales; family Bacillaceae; genus Virgibacillus; species Virgibacillus sp. M23. The sequence continues at coordinate 39,277 of NZ_JAWDHA010000016.1, forward strand.
ATATGTAAACAAAATAAGCCCTTCATAGAAGTAATCATATTCTTCAGGTAGTGGTTCTTTTACCTTCATTACCATTTCCTGTTCCCAAGCTTCCTTGGCTGTAGCTACGATAATTGCACCGGCTTCCGCATATTGTTGGTCCGTGAATCCAGAACCTAAACCAGCCTCTGTCTCAATATAAATAGTATGACCGGCATTTTTCAAAGTTAGGACACCAGAAGGCGCCATAGCAACCCTATTCTCATTATTTTTTATTTCTTTTGGAACACCGATATTCATTTAACTACCTCCAATTCTCTAATATAACACTTTTTTGAAAGCACTTTCATACTTCATATACGTATATTGTAACAGTACCAAATTTTTTCTCAAAGTAAAAGGGAAATGAGGCTGACAAAACACAACTTCTTTACTCAAAATACGAATAATCATGTTATCAATAGGAGGATCATCGCCACACTGTGAAACTATACGCGCTTTCCACGGGCACGGCCTCAGCTAACTTGGTAAAGAAAAACACGTTACCACGTGAATCTTCGGACTCGTGCTGTTCCCGCCGGAGTCTCGCTTATTTCAGGTGCTAAATGAATGATTCTGATCAAAAAACGAGCGATGAGGTAATTTCATCAACTCATCGTTCGTTTTTTATTGTTTCTTCATTCTTTTGTCTCAGCCTCATTCTCCACTTTAATTTTTACGATTATTAAACGTGTAGATTCCCTTATTATTGTGCCTTTCTTCAATGACACCACTTTGGTAACTTTCATTTAACTGATTCTGTACAGCCGCAACACCTTTTTCATCCTCAAAAATGTTTTGTGGCTGATTATCACGCTTCTCTTTGGACAATCTAATCACCCCCATTTATAGTATGTCCACAATACTGCAACACTCTCTAAAATTTAATTAGTAAAAGTGGCAAATTTTGATTGTTGTCCTTAAAATACGGGTATATAATTTATATGAAAGGGGAGATCTATATGGAATATAAGAATATTGTAGTAGCAGTTGATGGATCAGAAGCATCTGAGAAAGCTTTTACTAAATCATTAGATATCGCAAAACGAAATGATGCACGCATTATTTTAGCTCATGTTGTTGATTCACGGACATTTGCCACTGCCGAAGCCTATGATCGTACATTAGCAGATCGTGCAGAGGAATATGCTAAGGAATTATTAGACAGCTATGTAGACAATGCAAAATCAGCAGGTATTGATAATTTAATTCGATGTGTAGAATATGGGTCTCCAAAAGTAAAAATTGCAAAAGATATTGCTAATGACTTTCATGCGGACCTTATTATCTGTGGGGCAACAGGGATGAATGCTGTTGAACGTTTTCTTATAGGAAGTGTTTCTGAGAGCATAACAAGATACGCTTCATGTGATGTATTAGTTGTCAGATAACTATATAACATTAAAACGATATACTCACTACATCACTAAGAATATTCCTCAATTACATTAGAAGCACTTCCACATTATTGTTGGAAGCGCTTCTAATGTGGTGATTCTTTTCTTAATTCGTGGATGATATGAGATAATTCTGGAATGATTAATTTTTCCATGGCTAACTTTACCGCTCCAGTAGAACCAGGGAGTGCAAAAATAACTGTTTGGTTTCGAGTACCTGCAACTGCTCTTGAAAGAATAGCGGCTGACCCAATATCTTCTTTGTAACTCAACATTCGAAATATCTCTCCAAAGCCAGGGATTTCTTTCGTAAAAAGTTCTTTTATTGCTTCAATGGTAACGTCTCTATCAGCAATACCAGTTCCACCATTACAAATGATTACTTCAACACCGGGATTGACACAAGCTCTCGTAACTATTTTTTGAATGTCATTTCGATCATCTTTAATAATATCTCTGACACTTATCCAATGTCCGTTCGCCTTCAATTGTTCTTCAATAAGCCCTCCACTCATATCAGTTTCCAATGTCCGTGTATCGCTAATAGTTAAAATCATGCAATTTACTACGTGGTTTTCACGCTTATGTTCCTTTACTGACAATTAATACCTCTCCCATCCATTATGATTTTATAAAAAAGGTTTTGCTATGGTTCAACCACACCAAAACCTTTTAACTAACTAATTTGTGAAAGTCTGATTGTATCTCTGGCAATCATAACCTCTTCATTTGTAGGGATTACGATTACTTTAACTGGAGAGTGTGGATAATTAATAAATTGTTCTTTTCCTCGAACTTTATTGAGTGCTTGATCCCAGTAAACCCCCATAAATTCAAGACCATGTAAAACCTTTTCTCGGATCACATCACTATTTTCTCCAACTCCAGCAGTAAAGATAATGGCATCTACGCCAGACATTTTCGCTGCATAGGAACCTAAATATTTATGAATACGACCTGCAAATACTTCTAAAGCTAATTCTGCTCGCTTATTCTCTTGAGCTGTCTGTTCAATATCTCTTAAATCACTTGAGAATCCAGATAAAGCTAGCATACCACTTTCCTTATTCAACACATGAATCACTTCATCCGCGGACTTTCCTGTTTTTTCCATAATATAAGGGATAAGCGCCGGATCTATATTACCTGAGCGTGTTCCCATAGTTACCCCAGCTAATGGAGTGAAGCCCATTGATGTGTCAATTGACTTACCACCTTGAATAGCTGCAATACTTGCACCATTACCAAGGTGACAAGATATAAGGCGCAGGTTCTCCAATGGCAGACCCATCAGATCCGCTGCTCGCTGCGAAACATACTTATGTGATGTACCATGAAATCCGTATTTACGTATGCCATAATCTTTATAGTACTCATATGGTAAGCTATAAAGATAAGATGACTCTGGCATCGTTTGATGGAATGCAGTATCAAACACAGCCACCATTGGTACCTCCGGTAAAATTTCACGGAAAGCATGAATTCCCGTCAAATTTGCAGGGTTATGCAAAGGTGCCAATTCCGACACTTGTTCAATCGTTTCAATAACTTTGTCGTTAATGACAACTGAATCACTAAAACGTTCCCCACCATGAACTACGCGATGACCAACTGCATTTATTTCATCAAGTGAAGTAATGACCCCAGAAGACGTTAATGATGCTAGTAGTTTCTTTACTGCTTCTTCATGGTTTGGAATCTCTTCCACAAATTTATCTTTTTCACCTTGAACATCCATTGTAAATACTGACTCATTTAGACCAATTCGTTCCACTAGCCCTTTTGCTAGAACGCGCTCGTTTGGCATTTGTATTAATTGGAATTTCAAAGATGAACTACCGGCGTTTATTGCCAATACATTACTCATTGCTGTTCAACTCCTTTTTATACGTTTGGAACCAATTATTTATTTGACCTAAAATATCTCCCATTGCTCTCGTATTGTTGAAAGAAGGCATTTTAACCAATAGTGGTTGTTTAGGAGATGCTGTCTGCTGTCCTTTTTTTTGTAGTATTAAGATACTTTTTCGATGCTTATCAGATTTGAAGGCACTTTCTGGCAACCTTAGGATGCCAACCATATGAGCATAATCATGAATAAATTGTTGAAGCTTGTCTGATTGATCACTATCAAATAAAAATTCTGGAATAACTAGAATAAGGTATCCGCCTGGTTTTGTGTAATTAAGACTTTGCTCTATAAATAAGTGATGCGCATAAGAATGACCTTTATCGGCCTTAAGTTTAAAGTCACTCGCACGTAAGTCGTCTGGATAGTATCCAACAGGTAGATCAGCTACGATTAAATCTACAGGGTCCAATAAAAATGGACGAAGACTATCTTGATGGAAAAACTCAATATTCTTTTTCTGCAAGTTCGCATTCCAAACAGCTAGTTGAATTAACGTTGAATCAACTTCACTTGCAAATGCTTCTTTGATTTGTGGTAGTTGACTTAGAACCGCAGTTATTAAATTTCCAGTTCCACCAGCTGGATCAAACAAGCGAATGTTTTCGGCGTCATCGAATAATTTATTTGCCAAATACGCAATCATTAGCGATACTGTTTCTGGTGTCATTAAATGCTGCTGTTGAGTAGAGCCTTTCATTCCTTTTAGAATAGCAAGCTGATTAGCTTTTCTTACTTCCTCAGCTGAGAATGAATCTATTTTTAATTCGACTAAAGCTTGCTGTAATTTGATTGCTAGGCTTTCATCTATATTATCTGGCACTTCTTGCATAAATACGATTTCCATCGTATAACCTAAGCTTTCCAGATATGGTTCATTAACATACTGTTGAATCTTATTTGTCGTTTCATCTATCCATTCATACAATGTTTCGACATTTGATTTCTCCATATAGCATCCTCCATTCGTTCCTTCAGAGCGTTTCTATTGTACCAAAGGAAATGGGACTATGTACAAAATAATGCTAATTAAGTTCTGTAGCACACAGTAAAAATCCCCCTCATTTACTGAGAGAGATTCCGTTCGAGTTATTTAGCTTGTCTGGCAGCTTCCAGGGCAGCATCATAATCCGGATGATTACTCACTTCTTTAACATATTCTACATAAGTAACTATATTATTGGAGTCAACAACAAATATAGATCTTGCTAGCAGACGTAACTCCTCTATAAGAACACCATAGTTCTTTCCAAAATGAGCATCTCGGTGGTCTGACAATGTATCAAGCTTCTTAATATCATGTTGGTTAACCCAGCGTTTTTGTGCAAATGGTAAATCCATACTCACCGTTAAAACTTTAACATTTTCAATCTGATCAGCTTCTTCATTAAAACGTTTTGTTTGCTCTGCACATACACCTGTATCAATGGAAGGAACAACACTAATCAGCTTAACCTTCTCTTTATAATCAGTTAATGTAACTTCTTCTAAATCATTAGATAGTACTTTAAAAGAAGGTGCTTCATCACCAACTTTCACTTCATTACCTACAAGTGTGACAGGTTCTTGTTGGAATGTAACATTTGCCATATGAATCATTCCTCCTAAATAATTGTATTCCTTCTTCATTATGAATTGAATAGCGGTGCATGTCCAATAATTTATGGCTATGAAATCTAGAAATATTTGTGAACGGAATTAGCTACGCTTACATTATAGAATGGTGTATGAGTTGCATTTATACAACCATTAAATATCATATTGGGTAGGCATCTCTTTAGGTTTCTTATTTTCTTGTTTCTTTGAACCTTGCTGTTGACTTGACTCTTTCATTATCTGTTGCACCTTTTCTACAACCTGTGGCGCAAAATCAATCATTTTTTCATAGATATGTGTATGATGATCTAAATGAACCATCTTAATTCCTCTTTCACTGACAATCAAAAATGCTACCGGTGTAATTGATACTCCTCCACCGCTACCTCCTCCAAATGGAAGTGTTGCTTCACCACTTTCACTACTGCTATCGGATTGGGATTGACTACTTGTAGAATTAAACTCACTACCACCTGCAGCAAATCCAAAACCAACTTTGGACACAGGTATAATAACACTGCCATCCGGAGATTGAACAGGATCTCCAATAATTGTGTTTACCTCTACCATATCCTTCAAATTTTCCATTGCAGTAGTCATTAGCCCTTGAATAGGATGCTCTTCCATCACAATCAACTCCTTTTATACATTTGTGCTTGATGTATCAATAGCTTCTTATTATTAGCCATTATTCTCATGACTTGAAGAAATCCACTTATAGCTTGTGCTATTCGAATAGAAACAATACAATAAATTTCGGATTGTATATATTTCTGTTGAAAAAGTGGTACAACTTTAATATCTGGATGACAATTAAAAATCCCATGTTCTTGAAGCCATGCTATGATAACACCTTTTACTGTCCAGACACCTCCTGATACAATACCTGTAAGTGATGCATCACCAGTACCACCTACCGTATGCCACTTCATTTGTTTGAATTTCATCTTCTGTAGCATAACCGAAATTGCTTTATGACCTTGACGTAGGATATGAAGCGCCTCATTAAGTTTACTCGGTAATTCACGAAAATTAATAGCAGGCGTGTTACTTTCGAAATCATCTAACATCATCGTTCGTCTTATAATCGGAATTTTCCACCAATAAATCCGTATCGTTATAGAAGTATTTGCTTGGCAATATGCTCCTTGAACATGAATGATTAGCTTTGAGAATAAAAAGATAACAGCAATCGCGATCACGGTTATCATAAATATAGCCCACCCCCACATTTTCATCACCTCAGTTTCATAGCTGTTCCTATTTTTCCTCAAATTTCCTATTTTAATCATTCGTTTTACTCCACTAGGATAATAGCAACAAAACATGATAGAATATGGTTATACTGCTTTGCTTAATAGCTTAAAGTAGATAGTAGTATAAAGTGCATCTCGTCATCACATTTGGGAGGGTATCAAAAGAATATGACTGATCGAAAAAATATTTTCTTCTATTATTTAAGTGACCAAGGGCTTGAAGATAAATTAAATGCCCTATACCAATTAGCAGAGTCAAATGGTTTTACAATTGTAAACGATTTCGAACATGCTAATATTATTGTAAGTATTGGAGGTGACGGTGCTTTCTTACAAGCTGTACGTAAGACAGGCTTTCGTCAAGATTGCCTTTATACAGGAATAACTCGTTCGGGGGAATCAGGTCTATATTGCGATTTTAATATGGATAATGTTGATGAAATGTTGAAGACAATCCAATATGAAGAAATGGAAGTTCGTCGTTTTCCTGTGATTAATGCGGAATTAAATGGTGAGACGAGTTTTTATTGCCTTAATGAAATTAGTGTCCGCTCGACTATTATTAAATCCATCGTTATGGATGTGTTTATTGATGACATTCACTTCGAAACCTTCAGAGGGGACGGACTAATTGTTGCAACACCAACAGGAAGTACAGGTTATAATAAATCTACGAATGGAGCGGTCATTGACCCAAAAATTCCTTGTTTTCAAGTTACCGAGTTAGCATCCATAAATAATAATCGTTATCGCACCCTGGGTTCTTCTTTTGTTCTTAATAGTGATAGAAAGTTAACGTTATCAGTCCAGCAGGATGGTAATGATTATCCAATTATCGGTCTTGACAATGAAGCATACTCCATTCGAAATATAAGGGATATTTCTGTTACATTAAGTGACCATGTTATTAAAACCGTGAAATTAAAAAATAACTCCTATTGGGACAGAGTAAAACGTACGTTTTTATAACTAGAGCGTGAAGCAGCATATAACGTATAATACGGACAAGAACCGATCTAATTAAATAGAAGAAAGGTTCTTGTCATATACAATTTTCCCGTCAATTACTGTCATTGCAACGTCAATTTCGTGAATCTCATTTGGATTGACTTGGAAAATATCTTTCTCCAAAATAGTGAAATCAGCGTGATAACCTTCCGTAATCAAACCTCTACTATTCTCTTGATTAATTACATAAGCACTACCAGTCGTATATAATTGTACGGCTTCAAATATAGTCAGCGCTTCTTTAGGTAAGTATGTTTTTCCATCAAAAGAGGATTTACGAATAACCGCAGCTTGAATTCCAAGTAACGGATCCACTTTCTCAATTGGTGCATCAGACCCACCAGCACAATGTATTCCGTGCTGAAGCATAGATTTCCAAGCATACGCTAAGTCTAGCCGTTTTTGTCCCAGCCGATCAATTACCCAAGGGAAATCTGAAGCAACAAAGGTCGGTTGGATGTCTACGACAGCAGGAAGCTCCTTTAGTAATTCAAAGGCTTGTTTATTTAAAATTTGTCCATGGATAATTCGATCGCGAGCATTCGTTGCTAACGGATATTTACTCAATATGGATGCAATTTCTAAAACGGCTTGATCTCCAATGGCGTGAACTGCTACTGGCAACTGATAGACACGTGCCCTAGCCACGAGTTCCTCTAACTCAGGTATGCTGTGAATTGCAAAACCTCTGTTTCCAATGTCATCCGCATAATCTGTAGACAACCATGCTGTCCTCCCCCCCAATGCTCCGTCCGAAAATATTTTGACTGCGCCAAGCTCTGCATAACGTGGCCCCTTCAAATACCCTAGCCCAGCATGAATCATGTCTTCCATAACTTCATGATGGACGAGTAAATGCGCTTTAAATATTTTCTCCTTCCCATCCAACACATGTTTAAAAGCACCAAAAGTCTTATCAAATCCACCAAAATAATTAAGGTCTTCACTGTGTCCTCCAACTAAGCCCTTTGAAAGAAGATCATCTATAGCGATTGAGATTACTTGTTCTAGATAAGCCTGTGAAACAGTTGGCATTGCTTGCTTTATTAATTCCTGAGCAGTATCCAAGAAATAACCCGTTGTCTCTTCATCATCATCTCGTTCAATAACGCCACCTTTTGGATTAGCTGTTTTATTTACAGTATCAATACCTGCCAGTTCTATTGCTTTGCTGTTAGCTAAAATAGCGTGACGGCATACTCGAGATAACATGACAGGATTATGAGGTACAATTTCGTCAAGTGCAGTTTTGTGAATAATGAGTGGTTCATCCCAATGGTTTTCATTCCAGCCCTCACCCACAAGCCACTCTCCCTCAGAAAGATTTGTAGCTCGGTTAAACAGTGCTTCTAATACTTCTTCGGCTGATTGCATTTGGGAAAGATCAAGCCGAAGTAATTTCTCACCATGCCAAATAATATGCAAATGACTATCAACAAATCCTGGTAACATTGTTTTTCCGTTCAAATTTATTGCTTCATCTATTTGATTAAAATAAGTATGATACAAATATTCATATGTTCCAATAGCAACTATTTGATGTTCCTCGGTAAATACAGCATCTACCACTACATCCTCACGTTCCATCGTGTAGATCGGTCCACCAAACCATAGTGTTCCCATAGCTTCTTCGATCTCCTTCATTAGAAAAATGTTATATACATACCTTACTTATTTTCTGAATAGGAATCAAGAGGGATTATAGTCATAATAGGTTTATCAATGAGAACAAAGCGCAAGCGACTGGAGCGAGTCAACGGGGATAAAGGAATCACGGTGAGCTTGCGAGCAGATGATGACTTATGTAGGGCGATTCATGAAGTCACCTCGTTTCTGGGCACTGGCGCTGGACGCAGTTCAACACACCCTTATTTATCCATATGGGCAAATATTATAATTTCCTTCATTTCCTAGACAATTAAAAAGGACTACCCAAACCGGATAGCCCTATAGCCATTTTAACTATTTAATTTAAGTTATTTTGTTCCACCAAATTGTTGTTCAGCCATTTGAACAAGACGTTTAGTGATTTCACCACCAACAGAACCGTTGGAACGAGATGTTGAATCTGGTCCTAATTGTACACCAAATTCCTGAGCAATCTCATATTTCATTTGATCTAGAGCTTGTTGAACACCAGGGACTACTAATTGATTTGAAGAATTATTTGCTGCCATGTTAACTCACCTCCTTGGTACTTATAGAATGTGTACAAAGGAGAGAAAGCATACATATTTTTAAATGGTAGTTCCTGACAAATTAAGGGATATGGTCAGACATTAATAATCCAGTCTTCTGCCTTTCCTTAGAACAAACCATCAAACTTGGTCTCTGTATCTCGTGCTGATACTTTTATCGTTTCTATTCCAGCAATTGCTTCATCCATTAATTTTGTAAAATCCTTCTTCGATTCAAACAAATTTGCTTTTTCTCTTTTTGGTTTCGTTTTTGGCGACTTAGGTACAAATATCGTACAACAATCCTCATAAGGTAAAATAGACGTGTCGTAGGTACCAATCTCTCTTGATATGTTAATGATCTCTGTTTTGTCCATTGTTATCAATGGTCGAATAATCGGATAGTTAGTTACTTCATTAATTGTATTCATACTTTGCATGGTTTGACTCGCTACTTGTCCAAGATTTTCACCAGTAGTCAACGATAAGATCTCTTGGTTCACACACACCCGTTCACTTATACGCATCATCATTCTCCGCATGATTGTCATTGCATAACCGTCAGGCATTTCTCGAAAAATTTCTTGCTGGAGTTTGGTAAACGGTACGATATGCACTTGAATCGATTTACCATACTTTGTTAATTGTTTAGCTAAGTCCAGAACTTTTTGCTTTGCACGTTCACTTGTAAATGGCGGTGAATGAAAATGAATAGCTTCAATCTGCACCCCTCGCTTCATTGCTAGGTAGCCAGCAACAGGACTATCAATACCACCTGAAAGTAATAATAGTGATTTACCAGATGTGCCTACCGGAAGACCTCCAAGTCCCTGAATAACACTTGACGTAATATAAGCTGCTTCTAGTCTTATTTCGACTTTAATTTCTAAATCAGGATGATGCACATCCACTTTAATTTCATTCGTATTGATTAATAAATGTCTACCTAATACTTGATTCATTTCCTGTGAAGCAATGGGGAAATCTTTATTAATCCGCTTCACAGATACCTTAAATGTGTTTACATTTGTAGCATTTTTTAAAGCATATAAAGCGGCTTCTTTTATTTTATCGGGATCATTCTCCACCTTAATTGCCAAACTCATACTTTGAATTCCGAAGATATTCTTACATTTTTCGATAATTGGCTCAGGATCATGACCGTTTAGTAAAATAAACATTCTCCCTTGTGTTCGTTTTACTTTTATGTTTGGAAATGCAGCTAATTTATGTTGAATATTTTCTTGTAGACGGATAATAAATTGTTTTATATTTTTACCCTTTAACGCCATTTCTCCGTAGCGTATTAAAATATGATCATATTGCATGTTATCTACTCCATTACTTCTTTAAATTGTTGAATTTTCTCTTTCAGTACGTGAATAAAATTAGTTAATTCTTCCTCTGTATTTTGATAAGAAAGACTTACTCGTAATGCAGATACTGCTCTATCATCAGAAAACCCACAAGCCGCGAGAATTTTGCTTTCATCTGACTTTTTAGAAGAGCAAGCTGATTTTGTTGATATATAAATTTCTTCTTCACTGAGCATGTGTATCATTACCTCTGGTTTAATCCCTGGTATCGAAAAATTAATAATATGCGGTGCCGCATGTATAGGCGTATTTACTTTAACAGCTTCTATTTTTTCCAGTTCCTCACGAAGAAAACGTTGTAATTCATATAACCTCTGCTTGTATAAGCGTTCCTTTTCCATGATTAAGCGTAAGGCTTTTACTATCGAAACTGCTCCAGCTAAATTCTCCGTTCCCGAACGTATCGCCTGCTCCTGTTCTCCGCCATGAAATAACGGAAAAAGAGTTGTTCCATTCTTTACAAACAATAAGCCAGTTCCTTTTAAACCATGAATTTTGTGACCAGACATCGTACAAAGATCTATTCCACTATTTCTTAAGGTTAATGGAACTTTCCCTAACCCTTGGACATAATCGACATGGAAAAATAATTTTGGATATTGTTTTGCAATTTTTCCGATTTCTGCTATAGGTTGGACCGAACCTAGCTCATTGTTCACGTGCATAATACTAATTAAAATGGTATCATTTCTTATCGCTTGCTTTAGATCAGATAAGGCAATCACCCCATTCCTATTCACTGGTAGATATGTTATTTCAAAGCCTAATTTTTCCAAGCTTTTACAGGCATTATCTACGGAAGGATGCTCAACCTGAGTGGTGATAATATGTTTACCCCTGTTTTGATGCTCTAAAGCAATACCTTTAATAGCAATATTATTACCTTCTGTACCTCCAGAAGTGAATATAATTTCATTTTCCGCTACATGTAGAATTTCAGCAGCCTGTTTCTTAGCTTGAATTAAAAGTTTTTCTGCCTCTCCTCCCAAGGGATGGATAGATGATGGATTGGCAAAAAAAGTAGTAGATACTTGTTCAAAACTTTTTAATACTGCTGGATCAGGCACTGTTGTAGCACTATTATCTAAATAAATCATTCAACTAACTCCTAACTTCCTAGATGAATTATACCAAGCAGCCTTCTTTAATTAATTTCTTTGCTTAGAAAAAAGGATATTATATAATATCCTTTTTCTATTAAGTCCTATTTACTTAATTCAATACCTCTTGATATTCCTCAATTCGTTTTAGCGCGCCAGGTTCAACTTCTTCGATTGCTTTAGCTGCATGCTCCAACGATAGTTCATACTCGTAATTTCGGAATAACCGTTCTGATTCGGCTAGCTTTGCAGCTAATAATGGATACTGACTACGATATCTATTCGCATATTGGATAACCTGCTCCGTTAAATAAGCTTGTTCCAACATAAGATCTGTTTGTTCCATGGAATACTCTACAGCATTCTTCGCATCATTTAAAGCTTGTTGCACCTCTGCCATATCTAGCGGTTGTTTTTCCAATGTTTTCATCACACGTTGATTTTTTTCTCCGGCTGTTTCTATTAAGTTCCATATATTACTTGGAATTCCAGGAACATTACTTTTCTTGAGCTTACGCTGAATACTATACAACTGATTTCGCATTTCCGTCAACTTATCCTTCGCCTCAAGCTCATCTTTACGAAGATTACGAATGCGCTTTTTAAACGCTTCATGTTTTTCTTTTAGCTCTTCAATTTGCACAAAGCCAGCTTCTAACTCATCACGTAGCTTTGTGTGTGGAGATTTCTCTTTCTCGATTTTATCTAGTAGTTCTTCAAATTGCGTGTTTAGTTTTCCGATTGCCTTTTCTAATGTTAAATACTTCTCCATATCACTATCTTCAAAATAATAAGCCTTCTTTAATAGCTCAACATCCGCTTTAGTACCAGCAAATGTGTCTGTAATTTCCTTTAACGTACTCTGATAGGTCGGAACTTTTGTTTCCACAAAATTCCTAGCTATTGCTTCTTTTTCGAGCAGCTGATACATTTCCTTTATCCGTCCATCTATCTCCTCTATGGCACCTTCTGCCTCAGAAAAGTCACCACTTTCCATAGCGCCAACTATATGTAAAAGTCTTTCCTGATATTTGCGTATTTCTTTTTCAAAAGCCAGATGATCCACACGATAACCTTCATTTTTCATTTCCTTTAAACCTGTATATAAATCATCTAACTGACTAGGTAATTCCTGCTTACATGATTTATATAATTGTGGAAAATCATCTAACTCTCCCTCTAGGCTATCCACAGATAGCTTTAATTGATCGACGAGCTGCTTCGCTTCTATATAATTTCCATTCTCGACAAGTTGATGATAATTAGTTAGCTGTGCTTCCAGTTCATCCATTTTTTTATCAAAATAGGCTTCCGCTTTTCCATATTGATATCTGTTTTGCGAAAGCTGTTTACGTAACGCCTTTACTGTAGGTTCAACATGCTCTATTTCTTTTCTACTGGACTCTTCGGATTCAAGCAGTTCTTCTACTTCCATTAAAATCTTCTCTATATCCTTTTCCACGGATTGCAATATCTGATCGACTTTAGCCAGGATTTTTTTAGCTTTCGAGAACCGATATCGATCCGCCGCTTCTTCTGCATCAAATAAATGTTCTTCAATATCAGTAAGCTCTTTTGTTACTATATATTCCCATTGATCCTTCCACGCTTCAAATTTATCTTGTGTTTCCCCTGATAAGTTTAATATTTTTATACGGGAGAGCTCTGAAGCGATGTTTCGACCCATAATGTCCATTTTCCAGGCTTCATAACGATCAACAACATCATATACCCTTTTTCGTAAGATAAGTCCTGTAATAATAAGTGCTATAACTATTAGTATAATGCCTATGATGTATGCCATAAAATGCCTCCCAACTAAATTCCTAAAGAGGATGGACGTTTACAAAAATAAAATAATCGTCGCTAATAATAATCTAATTATAATAATACCATGTTAAACACAATTTTTGCTAAAAAAATACAAATAAATTGGGGTTTCAGCCAATTTTTTATTCTACACGCTATAGGCAAGTCCGTACTCATTTATACATAATAAAAATTAGCAAGTGATTGTATAGTATTGTACGACAATCGTCAGCGTGCCTATTTCACTAGTAAATCGCGACATCATCTGCCATGTGCATCCTCAGCTATTTTTTCACCTGAAACCTCGACTAAAAAGTCCAACCATCGATGAATCGTCTTTACATAATTTGTAACGAATAAATCATGCGAACCATCACCAATAATATGATTTTTCCATTCATTATGCATAATATATGGCGTAATTAGCATGCCTTTTAACTGCATTAATAAATAATTTCGATCATTAATTGATGAATGCTGTTTATCAAGTACACTAAAAAATGCCCTGCTAATAAAATAATTTTCCTTCGCTAAATAGGTCACAGCCATCTCTCTAACGAATACAGAATCTAGCGACAATTCTCTATGTATAAAACAAGAGAATTGATGATTACTTTGTTTATACTGTATAATGATGAAAATTAATTCCTTTAACTGATCCAAAGCATGTAAGTCTTGATAATGCTCTAACGCTTCTTCCATGGTATCAAGATATTTTTCGTAATAGTCCGTAACCGCATATTCCAGCAGCCCTTGCTTTCCTTTAAAATAATAACTAATAAGCGAAACATTAACATTGGCCTTCTCCGCAATATCCCGAACAGAAGTGCCATGAAATCCTTTTTGAAAAAATAATGCGGAAGCTGCTTCTATTACTTTTTGTTTCGAGAGATTAGTCTTCATACGATTCAACTCCTTACATCTCCATTACGACATAGAGATGATTTATCCTGCAATTTTCGCTCGACAATATTTATCATACATGTCGAAATACTAAAGAGAGAGGAAAATCTAAATGTTCCAAACAAGTATATATTCTGGAAATAAACTAAAAGATTATGAGTTATTAATTCGTCAACTGCAAGCATTAAGTGAAGATGAAACGGATGCTATTGCCATACTTTCCAACGCATCAGCCTTATTAAATCAATTTCTTTCCGATACAAATTGGGTTGGTTTTTACTTATGGAAAGAAGATGAGCTTGTGTTAGGTCCGTTCCAAGGATTACCAGCATGTATCCGTATTGGTTATGGAAAAGGTGTTTGTGGAACTGCTGTTAAAGAGCAATCAACCCAACGGGTAGCTGACGTTCATAATTTTTCTGGTCATATCGCATGCGATAGTGCTACCAAATCTGAAATCGTTGTCCCTATCATTATAGATAATAAGGTTTACGGTGTTCTTGATATTGACAGTCCGATGATGGATCGCTTTGATGAAATTGATCAGGAATATTTAGAAAAGTTTGTTCATGCATTACAAACTTATTTACCCTAAGTATACCTAATAATAGATCATAACTGGAAATCGGCTGTGCGGAAAGCCCAGCCGATTTAATTCTTCCATTTATAAGAACTTATCTATCTTTTACACGCTTCACTACACTATTTTTCCCTCTATGCTTCGCTTCATATAGTGCTTTATCTGCACGAATAAAAAGCTCACTTACGGAATCATCGAAATCCTCTGACCAAGAAGAAACGCCACAAGATAGTGTTACAGTTGGATTAGTCCGTTCCTCTACTTGCTCACGAATGCCTGCAGCTATTTGGACCGCATCATCAATTGATAGGTTAGGAGTGTATATGGCTAATTCTTCCCCTCCCCATCTGGAAGGAATAGCATCTTGTTCAGAAAACCTCATTATTACATCAGCCACTTGTTTAAGTACTTCATCTCCAACATGATGACCGTATGTATCATTAATTCGTTTGAAATCGTCAATATCAAATAAAATTAATGAGCCCATTCTAGCTGTTTTCATTTGATTTATGACAACTTTTTCTAAATAATTCCTCGAATATAATTTTGTTAAGTAATCTGTGATAACCGCTTTTTCCAATTCCTCTTTTAAGATAGCATTAGCGAGTGCTAAAGAGCAATGTTGAATCAATGATTGCAATAATTTAAACACTTCAAACGAGAAGAAATAGGACGCTTCATGCATAATCACAACATGACCATATGTATGGATGTCTTGTCGCAACGGAATAATCATAAGCGAATGATAAGGAAATGTTGGAATATATTCAAACTTCCCATAAAATGTTGGATGAACGATATCCTTCAGTAATTTATCCACTAGACTCTGATTTTCTTCTTTTTTAAAGTAGGCAGTGCTCGCAGTTAGAACATCAGCATACGATCCATCAGACCGTTGAAAAATAAAACCTATTTCCGAAGCACGACATACCTCTTTGATTTTTTTTCGAACAAATTCTGTAATATCAGTCAAATTTAAATTGGAATTCAATTGATGTGTAACTTCATTAATTAGTTTTAAATCCGCGATCAGCAAATTTGCATTTTCGAGTAGACTTGCGTTTTCTATTGCTTTTCCAGCTGTTTGAGCAATATGTGTTATAAAATCTACATCGCTTTTCGCGAATACATCACAGCTTTTTGAAATCAATTGGATAACACCATACACACCTTGCCTTCCCGTTAGAGGAACATATAATTTTTCACCTGCACCTCCTTTTCTTTTCTCGATTTGAACCTCCTCAGTCATGAACGCTTTAGATCCAAAACCATTTGTACTATCATCCGTATACGCCATCGACTTTACTGAAAAATTATAATCAACTTCCGTATCATGTGCGAGTAATAAGTGTAGCGAATGGGTTGGATATATTTCACGAATTGCATCAATGACTTCATTTAAGATGGAAGATTTCCGTTTCATGGTAAATATACAAATGGAAAGATCATATAAAAACGGGTAGTTTATTTGTTGTGGATAATATTGATCCAATTGCATTATCAACCTCTGAGATTCTGATTGAACAATCGCAAGTATAGTAGGATCGATTTGAAATGCTTTAAAACACACTAATACCTTGGAAAAATTTCTATCTTTTAGCTTTAAATAAAATACAGAAGATCGATCAATTATGCACTTTCCAAACTGATTATCATTTGATATAGCATTCAATGGTAATTGGTTTAATACGTTTATTTCATTTGAAGGGTCCATCAACTGAATGTGATACGAATTAGTTGAACGTAGATAGTGATATACACCTACCCATTTTAGATGCAATACCTGCTTGATCGCTTTTATCATATTATGTAGACTTTCTTCATAAGAGAGATGGGATAGATTAGAGGTAATTTGAAAGTATGCCTGCTGCAGGTTCCCTTGAATCAAATCTCTGTCTTTCATCATTTATCACCTCTCATTCATTATCATCAATGAGTCCAATGAACTATTTTATAGTTTTATTATATATGAAATAGTTCATTTTTCCTATATGAAGTTGATAATTTTTCCAAATTTTATTTATGGTTGACTATATTCATTAAAAATTATATACTAGTCTTTGTGTAAAATAATTAAGTAGCCTTAGTGAACCAACACTTGTATGCATGTTGTTCCTCTGTAATGAGGTGTATCGCGTAACTCTTAGCTGCTGGAGCGATGATACATGAAAACATCATGGTCAGGTGATTAGGAACACGGCTTTTTGTTTTATGCAAATAAAATAAAAAGGAGGAAATGTCTTATGGCTCGCTATACTGGATCAGTATGGAAAAAATCACGTCGTCTTGGCATTTCATTAACTGGAACTGGTAAGGAATTAGATAAACGCCCTTACGCTCCTGGTCAACATGGACCTAACCAACGCAAGAAAATCTCAGAATTTGGTTTACAACAACAAGAGAAGCAAAAGCTTCGCTTTATGTATGGATTGAACGAACGTCAATTCCGTACGTTGTTTAACAAAGCTGGTAAAATGAAAGGTATTCACGGCGAAAACTTCATGATTTTGCTTGACTCTCGTTTAGATAACCTTGTATATCGTTTAGGTCTTGCTCGTACACGCAGACAAGCACGTCAGCTTGTAAATCATGGTCATATTACTGTAGACGGTGGTCGCGTTGATATTCCATCATACATGGTAAAACCAGGTCAAGTTATCAGCCTACGTGAAAAATCTAAGAATCTTGATATTGTTAAAGAAGCAGTGGAAGTAAATAACTTCATCCATGAATATTTAACATTTGATGCTGATAAATTAGAGGGTACGTTCACTCGCTATGCAGAGCGCGAAGAACTTCCAGCTGAAATTAACGAAGCGCTTATTGTTGAATTCTACTCTCGTTAATCCTTTTAGATTGCAAAGTAATGCACAAAAAGCCCTTGTAATGTTGTTGTATCAACGTTTAAAGGGTTTTTTATTTTTATCTACTTTGCAAAATGATGCAGGATAATGAACTAAATTAGAGCCTATTTTGGGATCAAATAAATTACTGGCATGGATGAAGGGATGGAAAGAAAAGATCAGTTCACTACATGTGTTGCGGGCTGACTGATGAAATATAGATGTAGTAGTCCATCTATTATTTGATTACACCCTCTAGTGATATGTACCTCCTTGCCATAGTTTTTGAAATCAAAAATGTTATTATAGTTGGTATATAAATTGGGTTGATTTCAAATAAGGTCAGTCTTCCACAAACAAGCCGTATTGTGGGAGTAACTCTTATATTGCGTAGTAGACACATACTGTGCAACAAACAACTTTTTTTGATGAGTTTGTAAAGGAATGTATTAACTAATACGTTAAATATGTTGTTTATAAGAGAAGAAATTGATACTTCATTCTCCGTGTTCCAACAACTAAGTTGAATTTCATTGAAATAGTTTATGGGACTTTCTTGTTGACAATATTTAAAATTTGGCATATCTTATACTTAACTTAATAATCGGCAGATGTTTATTTTTGCCTATTTAAATAATTAGGCCTTTAGCATTCTTTTAATATTTAATATTGACTGGATGAAAAAGTACCCTAATATAAAGGGAAAGAGTAACATAAAGTAATATGACGTATAAAAAGGTAGTTCTTCAAAAAACTTTGTTGAAGTTAGTTGAAGTAAAACCGACAATTTTCAAGACTCAATGATTTTAAATCATCATTGAAGTTTTGAAGTTGTCGGTTTTTTTATTGAGTAAGTATAAATTTATTCAATAATCGTAATGGAGTAAATAAAATGTATAACTTTTTAGAAAGATATATGGCCTTTTCTAAAAGTAATTTTTAATGTGTTAACGCCGTTTAGAAGGGAGAATGTTTTGTGTTAGGTTCTTTGAGTTCATCATCATTGTTATCATTATTTTTTATTATGCTTGTTATTTCTGGACTTAGTGGCCTTTTGTTTTTACACCCACGGATACCATTAAGTTTTGTTCGTATTCATATCGGTATCGTGGCTTTACCATCTTTAGTTTCCTTATTGGCTCTCACTAATAACAGTGGGAATAGAGGCGATGGTTTTTGGTACCTAGATTCCTTAGCTTGGTTAATGGTTTTCTTTGTTCTTACAATTGGATTGATCATTCAGCGTTTTTCTGTACGTTATTTAATGGGAGATCGTTCTTATCGAAAGTATTTTACGCTTTTTACTTTCACTACAGGTGCTGCTTCAATTACATGTTTAAGTGCTGATCTCCGTTTGATGGTCATATCTTGGGGAGCGACTCTCGTCGGTTTAACCTTACTTATAAGGTTAAACCGTGCATGGAAAGTAGCAAGTGAAGCAGCCAAGGTTTCTGGTCGATTATTTATATTAAGTTGGTTTTCATTATTATTTGCGATAATTTGGCTTTTTCAAGTCACAGGTCAATGGCAGTTATCATTAATTCTAACAAATGAAAGTTTAGCTCAACTTGGAGCATGGGAGAGAACAGGGGTTAATTTATTGATTGTATTAGCAGTGATAATTCCTGCGGCCCAATGGCCTTTCCAAAGGTGGTTGATTGAGTCTGTTGTTGCTCCAACTCCTGTTTCAGCGATTATGCACGCAGGTTTAGTAAATGCAGGTGGGATTATGCTAGCTCGATTTTCTCCTCTTTTTAATGGTGATATAGCTTCGATTATTTTACTTATTCTTGCAAGTTTTTCTGTATTGATTGGATATGGAATTAGTTTAGTACAGGTTGACTATAAACGTCAGTTAGTAGGCTCTACGATCGGGCAAATGGGGTTTATGTTCATTCAATGTGCGTTAGGTGCGTATGTAGCAGCCATTATTCATCTTATCTTACATGGTTTGTTCAAAGCTACGCTGTTTTTACAGGCTGGTTCGGCAGTACGTCGTTTCGAAGTATCGACTCCCGTTAATGAAAGGTCATCCTATTTATGGATCATGGCAGGTCGGACATTAGCCTTAGTTATAGGGATTGCTTATTGGCTCATGGCTCCTTTAGAGGGGTATCAATTGATTAGTGCGTTAATCTTAGGGTGGTCATTGTCCGTTTCTTGGACACAGCTCGTAGCTTTTGGAAAGGGGAGAATTGGTCGAATTGTTGGCTTATCATTTTTAGGAGGAGCAGCCATTGTTTATTTTATCATTCATAATCTCTTCTATGAGTGGTTACGCACAACCGTTTTCCAAAGTGTTCAACCTCCAATGTCAGTTGTCATCATTGTCGTATGTCTCTTATTATTTGGTATTGCGATGGGTACATGGGTTGCTCGTAATCGTTCTTCTGTTTCCTTCGCAATACTTTATCTTTGGTTAGTACGATTAGGTGAAGCAAAACCAAAGTTAGTAGAAAGTCATCCAAACTACCTTAAACAATATTTATCTCAAGGAGGTAATCGGTGATGAACGGAACATCTGTATTAACGAAAGAAAATGTAAAAAAGCAAGATACAAATATTAATCATCAAGAAAGTAATATTAGCGTTTTAATAGAATCTGCTAGTCAAGTAATTGCACCACTTTGGCCAATTTCTGCATTTGCAGCACGTAATCCGTGGACGGGACTTGAAAAGCAATCTTTTGAACAGGTTGCAGGTTGGTTAAATAATACTCGTGATATTGATATCTACCCTAGTGCCTCTATGATCCTTTCGGCAAAGAGTAAAGGTGAGATTGATGAAGCTTTTGTGAAAATGGGTCTACAGCATTGGCTTGATTCCCATTCCTTTAATATCCCACGGAACGTGGCAGAGCGATTTTGTCATGCTGCACTAAAATTAGATCCATTACCTTCTAACCTTTTATCATCACTTAAACTGGAGAAATTGGCAGATGAATTTAGTGGACTGAATACGGATCGTATCGATAATTTTTTAATCCAACCAATAAGTTCGAATATAGCGAATGAAGATGGTGAAAGGTTAGTCAATATTCTCGATCATCATGTCATCAAGTGGTGTAAATTATACCTTGATGACTCACAGGCAGGTTGGACAATGCCAAATCGTGATGAAGGTTTCTATCGTGCGTGGCAGCGTCTTATTCAATATGATCCGGCACTTAATAAAATTCAACGTAAAAGTTTAAAAGGTTGGCCAAAAGAGGCACATATGGCTTTAAAAAAAGCGTTATTCGCGCTAGAAATCCCTAATTCAGAAATACAGACTTATCTTGAAGGTCATTTGCTCTCCTTACCTGGGTGGGCAGGAATGATGCTCTGGCGCTCCCGACAATCAAGCCATGAACATTCACTCCTAACAGAATATTTAGCAGTTCGAATTTCCATGGAGTGGGCTCTATTAAAGCCTTATCTACAGTTGACCAATCAACGACCTGAGAAAAAAGTTTCGATTGCTCCCCTTATAGCAGCGTGGATCCATTGGGGGGACCTTACAATCAAGGAATGGTCACAGATGTCTGCCGCTGAACAAAACGAATATTTATCATTTGCCTACAGCTTTGATGAGAAGCTTCGCAGGAAACTTTGGTTAGAAGCTTGGGAACAAACACACACAGATCGATTAAGTCAGCAGATTATCTCTAAACAACGGAAGATCATCGACAAAAAATCTGCACTAGCTCAATTTGCATTCTGCATTGATGTACGATCAGAACCTTTTCGTCGTCAACTTGAAAAAGAAGGTCCGTTTGAAACGATTGGAATTGCTGGTTTCTTTGGATTACCGATAGCAACTAGTGAACTTGGTAGCGATCATAGCCATTCTTCCTTGCCGGTTATACTAAAGCCTCAACATAAAATAAAAGAGACTGCTGATGAAAATGAACTCAAATTATATCAACAACGTAAGCAGGCAGTTACTTCCTTAAGCTATACATTTAAAACGATGAAACAGAATGTACTTGCTAGCTTACTTTTACCTGAGCTAAGTGGACCTTGGCTTAGTCTCCAAATGGTATCACGTAGCTTTGTACCAAGAAGAGCAGATCGTTTTATTCGTAACCTTCGTGAGACTTGGTTACGCAAACCTAATACAACGCTCTCGCTTAATCATGTTCATCATCTAGAAGCGGAAATGCCTGTTGGTTTTTCTGACGAAGAAAAAGTGAATTATGCCCGTCAAGCTTTGAAAATGATGGGGTTAACAAAGAATTTCTCACCATTAATCGTAATATGCGGACATAGTAGTAAAAGTACCAACAATCCTTATGCTGCAGCTCTTGAATGTGGTGCGTGCGGTGGAGCGGCAGGTGGATTCAACGCTAGGGCCTTAGCCACTTTATGCAACCTTCCAGAGGTAAGAAAGGAACTTTCTTCTGAAGGAATTGAAATTCCTGAGGACACCGTTTTCGTAGCCGCTGAGCATAAAACAACAGTGGATGAATTACATTGGATTTATGTTCCTGAACTTTCCGAAGCTGCACAGGAAGCATTTGACCGTATCGAAGCTATAATGCCGAAAGTGAGCCGTAATGCAAATGCAGAACGTCTAGCCCAATTACCGAATTTTAAAAAGGAACTTAAAAATCCTAAGGCTGAGGCACACCGATTTGCGGAAGATTGGAGTGAGATACGTCCGGAATGGGGATTAGCTCGTAATGCTGCTTTTATTATCGGCCAACGTGAACTAACTCAGGATTGTGACTTGGAAGGTAGAGCCTTCCTTCATAATTATGATTGGAATCAGGATGAAAGTGGTGATCTCCTAGCTAACATCATTGCAGGACCAGGAACGGTGAGCCAATGGATTAATCTTCAATATTACGCTTCAACGGTCGCACCTCACTATTATGGTAGTGGAAATAAAGCAACTCAAACCGTTACAGCAGGTCTTGGTGTTATGCAGGGGAATGCAAGTGACTTGTTAGCTGGACTACCTTGGCAATCAGTCATGCAATCAGATCACGAGGTTTATCATTCTCCTCTTCGTTTGCTGATTGTCATCCAAGCCCCTAGCGGATATGTAAAACGGCTATTAAATAATGATTCAGTATTTCGAGAAAAAGTTCAAAATGGATGGGTTCGACTTGCTAGTGTCGATCCAGATGGACGCTGGGTAAATTGGTAACTACTATCAACTAGTTGCTACTTAAATAACAATTTATAAACATAAAGAAGGAGTGTACTATATGAATTTAGATAAAAATAAAAAAGCACTATTTTTAACGGACATGGAAAACGGGTTGGAGCCTATTTTACAAGAAGTAACAAATATTCGAGCAGAAAACATGCTAACTATACAAAGCTATGGCTCCGTAATCTTACATCCTTATGGAGATATAATGAGGTCTATTATCATTGCGATTTATCAGGAAAATGTTGAGGAAATTTTTGTAGTAGGAACAAAAGATAAGAGGACTTCCACAGTTAATGTATCAACTCAACTTGAATCAACGAAAAACAAAATACAAACATTAGATTATCTTTTTCAAAATAGTAAGCCTGAATTTTCAGGTGGTACGGTCGATGAATGGCTAAATGGAAAAGAAAATGGTAGTGACAATATCGAAAAAAGTGTTGATATCATTCGTCATCATCCATTAGTTCCGTCACATTTTAAAGTTCGAGGTTTAATAATAAATAATTATGATGGAAAATTCTCAATTGTGGAGGTTCCTACTAATAAAACAGTGTCAAACCTAACCTGATCATCACTTGTCATTTCCTTAAGAATTAGAAGCTAGGAGCAATAAATCATTTAGCTCTATACTAGTTTTCATATTTACTGAAAGGAGAAATTAATGGACTCTAATTTAACTGATTTTGTAATTGCAACAAAAGAAGAAATAAAGTATGTTTGATTGTGCAAATATGGAATGTATTAAAAAGATAATTAGAAAAGCAATTGATTTTATAATTTAAAATCTTATGAGGAAGTTGAGAAAACCTATTTAGGTAGCATCAATTTTTTGCATATACACTCTATTATGGACGAAAACATATTATCTAAAATTATTGAAGTCTCAATAAACAGTGAAATTGAATTAAATATTGAAGGTGTATATGAAGGTTATGTTATGAGGGATTATTAATGGATGGCTAAAATAATCAATTTTGTCAATATAGCATGCATCTTAGACTTTCGAATTCAGGATTGACGACTGGCGCTTTGCTTTATTTTATAAGGATGAAAAGCGACATAAAGACTTAAAAGCATATGGAATAAACCAATTTTTTGGTTTGATAGGAGATGTAGTATATATGAAAATATCTAAGGGTTCTTATGAATCTGAGATAAGTAAGGCAATTACTCAATGGGAAAAGGATTTTCTTGGGCGGGGGTCTGTATCAGTTAAGACAGATATATTAAGAGATATGATTATTGTAATTCTAAAAGGTATTTTAACACCAGCTGAATATAGCGTTTGTGAAACAAAAGAGGGAATGTTAACTATAAAGAAAACTCGTTCGGAATTAGTTGAATCAGGTATAGAAGATCTTAAGGATATTATATTAACTATTACGGGAGAAGAAGTGAAAAGTTTCCATACTGATATAAGCTCTCGTACAGGTGAACGAGTGATGGTATTTAAATTATTTAATGATCTTGAGAAAAATTTTAATGTAAAGAAATAAAGGAATGTAACCTTGTAAATAATAATTTTTTAGTAAACAATACTATATTATAATGTCTTCGATAACCTATTCGAGCAGGCTGAGACATATTAGTTATTCTAATTTTATACTAAAATAATATATAAACGATTTTTTTGGACAGTATAGAGATTATTGTAACAATGCATAAATAACGATATAGAAATAAGCGGATGTGTTTATCAACTTTCGCTTATTTTTGTTTTATTGTTATTGCACAGTACAACGTGCAAAGATTAGGTAGTGCAATTGGGTGCTATCCACAATAAATAGTAATATTAATGAGTCTAAAATTTGCAAGCTCTAATTCACTTCTGCATATTTTGGCTCTCTTTTTTATTCAAAAAATATACTGCCATATATAGCATTCATTAAATGCCAAATACAGATAGTGGTGGTAACTTCAAGACTATGAGGGACAATACTTGCCCATTCTTATGGAGAGCAAAATACATAGCATGGTTTACAAAATTTATTATATCGTTATTAATATTAACACCGATTGCGTATAAGCACATAGAATAATTTTCATCATCATTTTGGGGTAATAAGCGGGGCAGCCTGTGTCATGCGAAAAACTAGTAAACGCATCATCTGGTATTGTTCAACCATATCATGCACGGTGAAGCAATATCATCCTTATCCAATTTTATTTCTAAATCTAAAGGCAAAACCATTTTAATTCTATCAAAGGGGATCCTTTTTGTTTATATTAAATTTTGAAATTAATCATAAAAAAATATTGGGACTCCACATTAAGATGTCGTCCCACGAATTTTTATTTTACTCGGGTTTTGTTCCAGCCCCTTTTAAACGTGATGTATTCACGTGAAATTATTAGAAAATAAATTGTACGGTGACCCTATTTAACAATCGGCATTGATAATGAATTAATTCATAACCATAGATTGAGAATAACTTACTCACTTATTTACCAATCCTTCTAAATGTCCCAAACCTTTATATAATTAACTTCACCTATTCCTTTTCGTTATACCTCTGAAGTGCTTCTATTTCTCTTTTTAAACGTTCTTCCATCAGCATATTTTCTTCTTTTAGAGAGTTAGACAAAGATGTTAACTGATCCTTAAGCCAATCCATAATTCTAATTTCTAAGCTTTCCATACTCTCATTTAACTTACTTTCACGTATATCATCCTCCAAAGATGTAACCTCTATTTCCTTCAACTTATTTTTCAGATCCATCCTCTGTTTTTTTAAATTCTGTTTAAGTTCATCTTTTTGTGCTTTCATCAGATTTATTAAATCTGCTTTATATTGTTGAATAGCTTCTCCATATAGTTGCTTTGACTGATTACTATACTGAAACTTACTTTCTTCTTTTGCCCCCATCGAATCTTGTTCCGTATGATCCATGAGCAATCCATCCTCCTAAAGTTTGATATATCATTACCATATGTAACTATATAGTGATGTGACACCTAAGCATTCTATATTTTCTGAACAAGTGTCTATACAGTGAATACTCCCCCTGAATACATTGTACATAACGATTAATGTCTATTAAGGGAGAGAAAATCATGAAAAACTCGCTCGATTTTTGTAATGAGTGCTGTAAACATTTTAAACATTGTGACTGCAAAAGAGAGTCTCCATGTAAAAGACAATTCTGTAAAAAATGTTTTCATAAGCTAGAATGTCAATGTCATAAAGATATGAAGCAACAGCAAGAGCAAGGATTTGGCGATCAAGACCAAGAACAAAGTCAAGGTGATGAGCAGCAACAGCAAGAGCAAGGATTTGGCGATCAGGACCAAGAACAAAGTCAAGGTGACGAGCAGCAACAGCAAGAGCAAGGATTTGGCGATCAAGACCAAGAACAAAGTCAAGGTGACGAGCAGCAACAGCAAGAGCAAGGATTTGGCGATCAGGACCAAGGACAAAGTCAAGGTGATGAGCAGCAACAGCAAGAGCAAGGATTTGGCGATCAGGACCAAGGACAAAGTCAAGGTGACGAGCAGCAACAGCAAGGACAGGGGTTTGGTGATCAGGATCAAGAACAGAGCCAAGGCAATCAAGAACTACAGCAAGGACAAGGACATGGTGGTCAAATCCAAAATCAGGGTGATCAAGATCAAGGGCCGCAAATTCAAAATCAGGAGCATGGTGACCAAAGAAATGGAGATCAAATTAATGAAGGACATACAAATATATCTCCGTTGGAAAATGATCAAACCATATCAACTCCTGTTGATGTGGACGGAGTAACTGTAAATGTAAAATGTGGTGATTGTGTTCCCTTTCCATTTTTCCCACCACACGATGATCGTAAAGATAAGTGTAAATGCAAACGATGCAAAAACAGGAAATGTTCACCTGATTGTGACAATTGCACCATATGTTCATGTAATTTACTAGAAATGTTACAATCTTTTCAGATCACAACTACGGATACTGATGCTAAGCAAGTAGATCTATACATCTCATCCATAACATCACTAAGCAACCCTATTGAAAATCAGACTATCACCGATATTATTGACTGCTGTATCGTTAAACTTAAACCTGCCTCACAACCTGAAGTAATTCCCAGCACAACTGTGCAACTGTGCGATATTGCTGGAATAAGAGCGGAAAACTCTACAGAAAGCCCAAATGCTTTAGATTTTATAATAGATGTTGCTCGTGAAATGAACGAACATGGTGATGACCATCAGAAAGACTGTAATTGTCCTCGTTGCGCAAAAGCAATGGGTGATGAGCTTGCATGTGCTGCGCGATTTGGAATACTTGTCAACATATCAATAACTGGCTTAACTACTCCACTATCTTTATATGTACTAAACGTAAAAGACTGTTTTGTTTTTCTTGTCGATGATCTAATGAATCCCTCAGAGATTTTTGCTTTTTCCCTATGTTCTGTAGTTGGGTTTACTGTAGAGTCACAAACCATCTAAAGAAGGCAAATTGTACCTCCTAACTATATAGGCTGGAAAAAAGCATATAGATAAATCCATGTAGGATTTGAAATTCCATATGGATTTATCGTTTTTCATTACGTTATTTTTTTCTAAAATGGTCCCCAATCAATCCATACACCAATTGTCAACGTCAGAATGGCAATGACTAACCAAATTAAAAATAGTGGTAAAACCCTCCTTCCCCACTTCGTCCATGGCACATTTGCTACAGCGAGACTTGCCATTAATATGCCGGATGTTGGAAAAATAAGATTCGTCAACAAAATACCCTAAGCTGGTTGCTACAAAAATGAGCAGGTACTTATGTCTGCTTGTAAATACAGCATGAAGCTGCCTCCCTCTACTATCCTTATCCACGCCAATGATACTATTTGATGTATCTTCTACACCCTTTTAGCATATCTCCATATATACCAAATGGTAGCAGCCAAGGGAAGCCGGACACACAAAATAGCTGCCGAAAAGAATTTCTCGACAGCTATTCAAACTAATCATTAATTTACAATACTTATTGCTTCTATTATTTTTTAAAACGTAATAAGAAAGTACTTTTTCTTTCCTCTGCGTATAACAGTAAATGTATCTTCAATACGATCATCCACTTGCAAGTCGTATTGCACGTCCTGCTGACGTTCCCCGTTGAGATAAATAGCACCATTCGCTATATCCTCACGTGCTTGTCGCTTTGATGGAGAGATTTTAGCAGCAACCAGTAGATCAACTAAATTCATATCTTTCGATTCTGCTTTATACGTTGGTACATCTTTAAATCCCTGTTTAATATCACTTGCTGTAAGTTGTTTTATATCTCCACTAAATAAAGATGCTGATATTTTTTGTGCTTGTTCTAATGCTTCTTTACTATGAACAATCAGCGTCATTTCCTCAGCTAACCGCTTATGAGCTACGCGCTTTTCTGGTTGCGTATTAATTTCGTCTTCCAGACTTGCAATTTCTTCTTCAGAAATAAATGTAAAATAGCGGAGAAACTTGATAACATCACGATCATCTGTATTTAACCAAAATTGATAAAATTCATATGGAGATGTTTTTTCTGGGTCAAGCCAGATTGCTCCTCCAGCTGTTTTACCAAATTTAGTACCATCCGCTTTCGTAATTAATGGAACAGTTAGTCCAAAAACATTTATTTCGTCATTTTCATTTTCTCTTGAACGACGAATTAGTTCCATTCCTGCGGTAATATTTCCCCATTGGTCACTTCCACCAATTTGTAACGTACATCCTTCTTCTTCATTTAATTTCATGTAATCCAGGGATTGCAGAATCATATAACTAAATTCTGTATACGAGATACCCTGTTCAATACGCGCAGATACCGATTCTTTTGCAAGCATGTAATTGATGCCAAAATGTTTACCAGCATCCCTTAAAAAGTCAATAACAGTCATACTTGCTAACCAATCATGATTATTTCTTGCAACTACTGGATTTTCTCCTTTGTCAAAATCAAGAATACGAGCAATTTGCTGTTTAATTTTTTCACTGTACCCTTTCACTACGTCGCTTTCATTTAGGGAACGCTCTGTATTACGTCCACTTGGATCTCCGATCATTCCCGTACCACCACCGATGAGAGCAATTGGACGATGTCCCGCCTTTTGGAATCTCTTTAGCATTGTAATTGGCACCAAGTGTCCAATATGCAAGCTATCACCAGTAGGATCGAACCCACAATATAATGTAACCTCATTTTCAGCTAGATGCTTTTGTAAACCATCTCTATCCGTTACTTGGTTAATAAGTCCTCTTGTTTCTAGATCCTGTAAAATATTCAATTCCTTCACACTCCATCATTTTTGTTTCTTTCTAGCTCAATATGCTTGTACTGCTTACTCCAATGAAAAAAATAAAAAAACTCCTCCCTCAAAAAGGGACGAGTTATATTCACACGCGGTACCACCCTTGTTGCAATTGCTTGCCACTTGGGATTGATAACGGTGTCGCCACCGTTTCTTTATTACACCATAAAGAAAATGCTCCAGAATGTAATTCATTTTACAAATATTCCTGACTTTCACCAACCGCCAGTTCTCTAAATAGGGATTTGTAAAACTACTTCGTTCTTTCTCAGCATCGTTTATCCTATTACTATATATTCATATCATATTCATTTCATAAAAGCAATAATAAATCAAAATTTAATATACCCTAAATAGTGAATATGCTATAATGAATAAGGAATTTAGGAGGTTTTGCCATGAATTTTAAAGAACGGCTTCATACATATTTTGAAAAAGCCAAATCTATTTGGAAAACGGGAAAAATCCAGACTACTTCACGTATTTCATATAGTGTCGTTTGGAATGTTATCCTATTTTTTCTTGTTATCGGCCTAATTGGTATGTTTTTTGCCGGTGGAGTGGGAGCAGGATATTTTGCTTCGCTAGTGAAGGATGAACCTGTCAGATCCTATGAAGTAATGAAACAGGATATATACAACTACGAAGAAACGTCCAAGCTGTACTTTGCAGGAGATAAATATTTTGGAGATGTCCGATCGGATCTTTATCGTGAAGAAACAACATTGGAGAACATCTCCCCTACTTTACTTGATGCTGTTATCGCTACAGAAGATGAATACTTTAAAGAGCATAAAGGAGTTGTCCCCAAAGCAATTTTACGTGCAGTATTACAAGAGGCACTTAATTCTAATGTAAAAACTGGTGGAAGTACGCTGACACAGCAGCTCATTAAAAATCAAATTTTAACAAATGAA
Source organism: Virgibacillus sp. M23 (assembly GCF_034190895.1). Classification (NCBI taxonomy): domain Bacteria; kingdom Bacillati; phylum Bacillota; class Bacilli; order Caryophanales; family Bacillaceae; genus Virgibacillus; species Virgibacillus sp. M23. Next base: position 69,587 of record NZ_JAWDHA010000016.1, read on the forward strand.
GTATCGTTTGAACGTAAAGCAAAAGAAATCTTACTTGCACTCCGGCTAGAACGATTCTTTGAAAAGGATGAAATTTTAGAAGCATACTTAAATATTGTGCCATATGGTCGAGATGCATCCGGAAATAATATTGCAGGAGTTCAAACAGCTGCACAAGGTGTTTTTGGCGTAGACGCTAAGGATGTAAATCTAGCCCAAGCAGCTTATTTAGCAGGACTTCCACAAAGCCCCTCTGCCTATACTCCATTCACTAGCGATGGGAATTTAAAAGAGGGGAAAAGTTTAGAACGAGGCATCAATCGAATGAAGTCCGTACTTAACCGGATGTACGAATCAGAATATATTACAAAAAAAGCATATGAAGAGGCAATGGCTTATGATATAACTAAAGATTTCACAGGTAAATCAAAGTCACCAATTGAAAAATACCCGTACTTAACCTTTGAAGTTGAAAAAAGAGCCAAGGAAATTCTTACTACTCAACTTGCTAAACAAGATGGTTATACGGAAGAAGATCTTGCAAAAGATGATGATCTCGAAAAAGAATATCAATCGATCGCTTCAAGAAATCTACGCGTGAACGGCTATCATATCCATACAACAATTAATAAAGAGATTTATGAAGAGTGGCAGGATATCGTAAAAAATTATCAGTACTATGGACCTGATCGTACATTTACGAAAACCGTTGATGGAGAAACTGTAGAGGTTACGGAAAAAGTACAAACTGGTGGCATGTTAATCGAAAATAGTTCTGGTAAAATTATTAGTTTTGTTGGTGGTCGTGAATTTGGCCAAGATAGTCAATACAATTATGCAACGTTGGCTACCCGTTCACCAGGAAGTACGATAAAACCAATACTTGACTATGCACCAGCAATGGAAGAAGGTAAAATCCAGCCTGGTAGCGTATTAGCAGATATAAGAAAACCATTACCAGGTTGGCCAGCTGGCAAGCCAGGAAACTATGGAGGGGGCTTTCATGGAATTGTTTCAGCAAGAACTGCATTGGCTCAGTCCTACAACATTCCTGCGGCGGAAGTCTATTCCAAAATACTGCATTTAAATCCCGCAAAAAAATATTTAGAAAAAATGGGGATTACCACACTGAAAGAAATAGATTATACAGGTCCTGCCGCGTCAATAGGGACGATGGATGTATCGGTTGAAGAGAATGTTAATGCGTTCGCAACCTTAGGAAACAATGGCAAGTTCGCAGATGCTTACATGATAGAAAAAATCACGACAAATGATGGTGAGGTTGTCTATGAGCATAAGTCAAAACCAGTAGATGTATTTACACCACAGACCAATTATTTAACTATCGATATGATGCGAGATGTCATATCAAGTGGAACCGCCCGCTTTCTTAATGGCCAACTAAGCTATGGTGGCGTGGATTGGGCAGGTAAAACCGGGACATCAACGGATTACAAGGATGCATGGTTTGTTGCAACAAATCCAAATGTAACCTTTGGAACATGGATCGGATATAAAACGCCGCATTCCATTTATAATTCGAGTACGTCTCTAAGCTACAGCCAACGAAATATGAAGTTATGGGCGCAATTAATGAATAAAGCAACAGCCATTGATCCAGAGCTACTAGCACCGACAAATAGCTTTAAACGTCCAGGTGGAATCGTCCAGCGAAGCTATTGCGCCATATCTGGAATGCTGCCATCGGAGCTATGTGAAAAAGCTGGTTTAGTAAGGTCTGATCTATTTAATGCCAAATTCGTTCCTACAAAGAAAGATGATAGCTTAATTACTGGAAGTATTGTTATGGTAGACGGTAAAGCAGTAGTTGCCGGCCCAAATACCCCAAGTGAGTTTACTAAAGGTGATGGTCTAGCATTTAATCCAGAATTCTTAAAACGGAATGGTTATGATAAATTAGCAGATATTAGCCAGCTATTTCCTAACATTGCTACAGAGAAATGGGAAAAAATTAGCGCTCCTAATAAAGACGCCGGTGACATGCTAAAGGATGATGGAAAGGCACCAAGCGCACCAACATCTCTTAAAAAATCAGGAAAGAAACTAACTTGGAAGAAGTCAGGAAGCAAGGATGTTGTTGGCTACCGAATTTATCGGGCAACTGGACCAGGTAAAAAATTCACATTAGTAGGCAGCACAACCTCAACTAATTTTAACATAGGCACTGGTGATGCTAGGTACCATGTCAAAGCAGTAGATTATTTCGGTCTTGAATCAGGTGCATCGAAAGAATTACTCGTTGGTGATACAGGAGAAAAAGAACCAGAAACACCAGATAAAGGTAAAGAAAAAGATACTGTTAAAGATAAGGACAAGAATAAAGAAGAAGACGAGAAACCAGTTGATGATAAGGATACGGATAAAAAAGATCCTGATTCGAACAAAAAAGATAATGACGAGGATACCGTCCCTAGGGATGAAGATAAAGAAGAAACTCCAACTGACAATAGTATACCTGAAGCAACTATGAATTAGACGTCAGTATTTGTCAGGAACTTGGCTAAAGTCCCCCATTACTTTTCTTTAAAGCTTGCAAAGCGAAATGCTTTGCAAGCTTTTTTATTGGTTTAGACCTTCCCTTGCTTATAGGTGTTTATAAAAAAACCTCACTTCAAGGTAGGATAAAGTTGGAATCAGCTCAAGGAAGATTATATGGGATCAACTTACAATATTTACATTATCTGATTCATTTACAGGAAACCCACAAGCGCAAGCGCCCGATTAGAAACGTAGCGACTGGAGTGAGCCAACGGAGTTAAAGGAATCACGGTGAGCTTGCGAGCCGATGATGACTTAGTTTAGGGGGCGATTCATGAAGTCACCTAGTTTCTGGGCGCTGGAGCTGGAAGCTGCTCAACAAGCGCCTATTTATCCACATGGGCTAATTTTATAACTCCTTATCTTTAAAAAAAAACTGAGCTAAATTCGCTCAGTCCTTATCACTAAATGCTCAGATTTACGCTTCCTCTAGTAGCTATTATGGAATAATAGCTACTGCTTGCTTGACCACCACTCCGGCTGCCCACTTCCCTTTCCGTGGGGTTTGTC